>JAFRWQ010000173.1 GCA_017437925.1 Bacillota bacterium | reverse complement strand
AACTCCATCAGGCCCTTGAAATCGACGTCTCCCAGCTTTCCGGTGATGTCTGCGAAGGCGTTGCCCCTGCCGTCCCCTCCTCTGGGGTTGGTGTAGAAGACGAAGAAGCCTCTTGAGCAGAGTATCTGCATCTCGTGGTTGAAGACGTCGCCATATATGCCCTTCGGGCCTCCGTGGACCTCGAGGACGCCGGGATACTTCCTGCCGGGCTCATAGCCTACGGGAGGCAGGACGAAGCCGTCCAGCTCCCAGCCGTCGGTGCAGGTGAAGCTGAAATGCTCGGGCTTTGTGAGCTCATGGGTCTTGACGTACTCGTCGTTGAAGCCGCTGACCTTCTTCTCGCAGCCGCAGGCCTCGTCGTAAAGATAGAGCTCGGCGGGGACGCAGTCCCTGTTGCCCACGAAGAGTATCCTGCCGTCAAAGATATCGAAGGGGCCGACTCCGCCGGCTTTTCCTATGACGGTCTCGGTCTTTCCTTCCTTGTCGAAGCGGACCAGGTGGCAGGCGTTCCTCACGTTGCGGGTCATGTAGAGCTTGTCTCCCACGACCTTGGCGGACCTTCCGCCGCCGTAGGAGGCGTCGCTGGTTACTCCGCCGCCGGCTTCGGCGTCGGCGAAGGGAAGCTCCCTGATCTTTATGCCGGTGTGGACCGGGGTCAGGCAGAAGGCCGGGTTCATTCCGGGCCAGAGGTGGTCGTTTCTTGTAAAGAAGAGCTCGCCGTCCCAGAAGTTGAGGGAACCTATGAGGTAGTCGCCCTGGGGCAGGACCTCGGTGACCTCTCCGGTCTCCACTCCGTAGAGCCACAGGCCGCTCTGCTGGCGGAACACGCCCTTGTCCATCTTGTAGCCCGCGTAGGCTATGGTATTTTTGCAGGGGCAGACAGCGGCCGAGGTCACCTTGAGTTCTTTATCGGTGATCCAGTTTATCTCGCCGGTCGCGCTGTCGAATATGCCCACCGTGTCTCTGGTCTTGTTGGTTATCCCCTCTCCGTTGAACCAGAAGGGAAGCTCGTCGAAGACGTCGAAATCGACGCCTATCTTCGCGTGGTCGGGACGCTCGTCCTCGGGCTCGGCAAGGCTCAGGCGGCAGAGGACCATGTATTTTCCGTCCTTAAGAGGCTTGATATCCCTTACCTTCTCGGGCACTTCGAAGGCTTTTTCGGCCTCTCCGCCGCTGACGCTGATGCGGTAGTAGGCGGTGTGGCCCTTTTCGACCTTATCCCTTGATGAAGAAGAGAAGATGACCTTGTCATTGTCTTCCCAGAAGGCCCTGGACGCCTTGCCCTCGGCGGTCAGCTGCCTTAAGCAGCCGCAGCCGCTCTCGTAGAGCCACAGGGCCGCCATGTAGGAATTGGAGTCCTTGGCGGGTCTGTTCACGGTGAACAGGGCCCGCTTTCCGTCGGGCGAATAGTTTACGTCGGAAAGGTATTTCAGATCGTAGAGATCTGACGCTTCAACTTTTTTAAGCATTTTCTTCGCCCTCCTTAAGATACTTGTCCATCCAGTTTACTATCTCCTCCATGCGGCGGACCCTGGACCTGGGCCTGCCGTTTCTGGAGAGGCCGTGGTTCTCCCCTCTGAAGAGGACCATGCGGGCGTCGACTCCGTTCATCTTGAGGACCGTGTACATGGCGATGCCCTCGCCCATGTAGCAGCGGTAGTCCTCGTCGGAGTGGATGAAGAGGGTCGGGGTCTTGGCCCTGTCGGCGAACTTCATGGGAGAGATATCCCAGAGCAGATGGGGAGCGGTCTCGAAGTTTCCTCCGTGCTCTCCGGGGTTGAACCAGTAGCTTATGTCGCCGGTGCCCTCGTAGGTTATCCAGTTGCTGATGGACCTCTGGGCGCAGGCGGCCTTGAAGCGGTCGGTGTGGCCTATGATCCAGTTGGTCATGTAGCCGCCGTAGCTTCCGCCGGTGACTCCCAGCCTTTCGGGGTCGATATCCGGGCAAAGTTCAAGGCACTTGTCCGTAAACTCAATTATGTTAACATAGTCCCAATCGCCGTATTTGCCGTAGAGATTGGCGAAGGCCTCGCCTCTTCCGTCGCTTCCTCTGGGGTTGCTGAAGAGGACGAAGTAGCCTCTTGCGGCCCACAGCTGCATCTCGTGGTGGAAGACGGAGCCGAAGACTCCTCTGGGTCCGCCGTGGATGTTGAGTATGGCGGGATACTTCTTTCCGGGCTCGTAGCCTATGGGCTTCATGATCCAGCCGTGGATCTCAAAGCCGTCGGAACCGGTGTAGGTGAAGAATTCGGGAGTCGATACCTGAAGCTCAGCAAAGACCTCGTCGTTGAAATGGGTCAGCCTCTTTTCCTTTCCATCTTCGTCCAGGCAGTAGAGCTCGGGCAGCATGTCGCCTCTCTGGGCGATGAAGAAGACCTTTCCGTCCTTTACTTCCACGCTGGTGGTGCTGCCGTCCTCGGTGAGCCTTTCGGAGAACACCCCGTCGTTTCCGCAGCATCTGATATAGCTGCCGTCGTCCTCGGTCTCGACGAACCAGAGCTTTCCGTTCTCTGCCTTAAGGCCCTTGCCTCCGTCCAGGCTCACGTCGGTGGTCGCTCCGCCGAAGCCCATGGAGAAATCGCAGGCCCTGAGGGTCTTTATCTCTCCGCTGAACACGTCAAGGGAGCAGAGATCTCCCACTGCGTAGCGGTTCACGTGGGCCTTCTTCATCTGGATGAGGGCCGTGCTCCCGTAGATCATGACGGGGCTTGAGATATCGTCGCCCAGGGGAGCGACGTT
>JAFRWQ010000172.1 GCA_017437925.1 Bacillota bacterium | reverse complement strand
CTAATTATTATATCACAGGCGGCCTGAACCGGCAAGAATTGGGGCCGGCATGGCCGCTCCTCATATTCACAGCTCATGTCCTTATCCGGCAGCGGCCTGACCGGGACTTTAAAAGGAGCGGCGCCCCATGGCCTCAAACGGTCATTTGCCGCCCGGTTCGCCAATATATAGTGATCCATAATTTATCGAACATTGGTATAATGTAATAGTAAGCGGAGCCTATTCGGCCGGAATTATTAAAGGCAGCCCTTTATGGAGACCGTTATAGGCTGATAAACAATACTTTTGTTTCCCCTCCGGCCCCGGCGGCCGAATGAACAGAACCGGGAAGGAGAACAACGATGAAGGCATATATGGATAAAGATTTTCTGCTGAAAAGCGGCACCGCGAGGCACCTTTTTCACGATTTCGCCGAGGGCCTGCCCCTCATAGATTACCACTGCCACATCTCCCCGAAAGAAATATATGAAGACAGGCGCTTTAAAGACCTGACCGAGGTCTGGCTGGGCGGAAGGAACGCCGACGGCAGCGTCTTCGGAGACCACTACAAATGGAGGCTCATGCGGGCCGACGGGGTGAGCGAGGACTGCGTGACCGGAGACAGGCCGGCGTATGAGCGGTACCTTAAGTTCGTCGGGGCTCTGGAAAAGGCCCCGGGGAACCCGGTCTACAGCTGGTGCGGCCTGGAGCTTAAGAAGTTTTTCGGATATGACGAGCCTCTCAGCCTTAAGACGGCGGCCGAGGTCTGGGAACTGGCCGCGGATAAGCTGCAGAACGACCCGGCCCTCAGCGTCAGGGGCATCATAAAGTCTTCCAAGGTCGCCATGATAGGCACCACCGACGACCCCTCCGACAGCCTCGAGTGGCATGAGAGGATCGCGGCGGATCCTTCCGTAGATGTCAAAGTGTATCCCTCCTTCAGGCCCGACAAGGCGATCAACATCGGCAAGGCGGGCTTCGCAGAGTACATCAAAAAGCTGGCAGAAAGCGTAGGGAAAGAAAGCCTTGAAAGCCTTGACGAGGTGAAGGCCGCCCTGCGCGAAAGGCTTGAATTCTTCGCGTCCCTGGGCTGCAGGGCCAGCGACCACGGCCTCGACGGCATACCCTTCAGGCCCGCGAAGGCGGGGGAGGCGGACGCCGTTTTCAGGAAGGTCATGGCCGGAGGAGCCGCAAGCCCCGAAGAGACCGAAAAGTATCAGACCGAGCTGCTGCTCTTCCTGGGAAGGGAATACGCGAGGCTCGATATCGCCATGCAGCTCCACTATTCCTGCAGCCGCAACGTCAACGCCCGCATGTTCAGGCTCCTGGGCCCCGACAGCGGCTACGACATGATAGGGCAGGCCCCCTGCGGGGACAGTATCGCGGCCCTGCTCTCAGCCCTTGAAGAGAGCGGCGAGTGCCCCAAGACCATACTCTACTCGCTGAACGGCGCCGACAACAGCATGCTGGCAAGCCTTGCGGGCTGCTTTCAGTCGGGGGAGCTTCCCGGAAAGATCCAGCTGGGCAGCGCCTGGTGGTTCATGGATACGAAGAGGGGCATGGAGGACCAGCTGAGGGCCTTCGCCGAGACAGGGCTTCTCGGCAATTTCGTCGGCATGCTGACCGACTCCCGCTCCTTCTTGAGCTACGCCCGCCACGATTACTTCCGCCGCATTTTCTGCGAGCTTTTGGGAAGCTGGGTCGAAAACGGCGAGTTCCCCTATGACGACGGCCTGCTCAGGCCCATAGTCGAAGGCGTCTGCTATAAAAACGCCGAGAGGTACTTCAGGCTGTAGATCGTCAGCGGAGCGGCCGTTATGCGGCGGCATGGCGATGCTTTTGCTCAGCGCGGGGGAAGCAGGCGATCTCTCGTCATTGATGATCACAGCAACAGGCGGCCCGGGTCAGGATGAACATATACGAAACGCGGGATGGTATCAGTTCCGGCTCCGCATACGCCCCGCAGCGATTTCAAATCATACAAGACCGAACCGTAATAGAAGCAGGAGGCTGTCAAATGAAAGAAACACTGTATTTCGGAGGGCCCATACTAACCATGGTCCCCGAAAAGCCCGAAGCGGAGGCCCTTCTGGTCTCGGACGGCAGGATAGCCGCGGCGGGAAGCCTTGAAGAGCTGAAGTTCAAGGCCAAAGCCCCCGAGCTGATAGACCTTAAGGGGCACGCCCTCATGCCCTCCTTCATCGACGCCCACAGCCACATGGCGTCGGTAGGGCTTTCATTTCTTAAGTGCGACCTGACCGGCTGCGAAAGCTTTGACGAGATGCTTGAAAGGCTGTCCCGCTTCCGCCTTGAAAGGGGCCTGACCCATGGGGAGCCGGTCTGGGGCAGAGGCTACGACACCGCGCTTCTTAAGGAGGGCCGGCACCCCGACGCGTCGGTCCTGGACAGGCTCGGCTTTGACAACCCGGTGCTGGCGTCCCACCAGTCCGGCCACATGACCGCCTGCAACACCAGGGCCATGGAGCTTGCCGGCATAAGCGATGACACGGTCTTTCCTTCCGGGGGAGTCGCTGCGAGGGACGAAAAGGGCCACCTAACCGGCTACTTCGAGGAGACCGCCCAGAATCCTCTGACCCGGGCCTTTTCGTCTTTCAATGAGGAGCGGCAGGAGCAGGCCATACTGAGGTCCCAGGACTATTACCTTAAGCGGGGCGTCACCACTATACAGGACGGCAGCTCCAACGAGCCGCAGCGCTTCGCCTGCTACGAGCGCCTGGCCGGGTCGGGAAAGCTCAGGGCCGACGTTGTTGTCTACATCACCCACAAGCCGGGATTTGAAGACTTCTGGAAGGAGGCCGCGGCCAAATACGGCGGGGCTTACCGCGGTCACCTTAAGCTGGGCGGCATCAAGCTGGTCCTGGACGGGTCCCCCCAGGCGAAGACGGCCTGGATGAGAAGACCCTACGAGGGTGAGGAGTCCTACCGGGGCTACCCGATATTTACGGACGAGTACGTGCTGGACGCCCTCTGCCGCGCCATAGACGCGGGGCTTCAGCCCCTGGCCCACTGCAACGGCGACGCCGCTGCCGAGCAGTTCCTCTCCATGTGGGAAAGGGCCGTTGAGATCAAGGGCCATGGGCCCGAGCTCAGGCCCGTGATGATACACGCCCAGACCGTGGGCTATGACCAGCTGGACCGCATGAAGGCCGTCGGCATGATGCCTTCGTTCTTCACAGGCCACTGCTGGTTCTGGGGCGACACCCATCTCAAAAATTTCGGAGAGGAGAGGGGAAGCCGCATAAGCCCGGTAAGGGCCGCCATGGACAGGGGCCTTGTCTGCAGCTTCCACCAGGACAGCCCGGTGACCGAGCCCGACATGCTCATGAGCGTCTGGTGCGCCGTCATGCGCCTCACGAAGAGCGGGGTCTGCATCGGGCCCGAAAACCGCATCGGGGTCTTTGATGCTCTGGCCTGCGTCACGAGGGGAGCCGCTTATTCGTATTTCGAGGAAAACGAAAAGGGAAGCCTCGTACCCGGTGCCCTGGCCGATCTTGTCATACTGGACCGCAGCCCCCTGGCCGTTCCTCCCATGGAGATAAAGGACATCCGGGTCCTCGAGACCCTCATGAGGGGAGAAAGAGTCTTTTCCAAGTAACGGCGGCGCCGTTTCCGTCCGGCCTGCCTCCGCAGGCCGGTT
>JAFRWQ010000171.1 GCA_017437925.1 Bacillota bacterium | reverse complement strand
TCACCGCGGGCCTGGGGAGGGCCAGCGCCGGTTCGTCGCTGTAACCCAGGTCTACGCAGTAGAGGGGGTGAAGGGTGGGTGAGAGCCTGAAGTATTTTCTCAGGCCCTCTTTAACTTCGTCGCTTAAGGTCTGCCTGCTTGAGCAGAGGCCCAGGGCGGCAGCGGCCAGCTTGATGTTGGTGAGGGCCGAGCCGGCGTCCAGGGGGGAGTTCCTGTGGGTGAAGAAGCTCTCCTCGCTGACGTTGTCCCTTCCGCCCATGGCGGCAAGGGCGTGCCTCCCCTCGGTCTCGTAGCAGACCACCAGGTGGACGGGGGCGTTCCTGTCGGTCGCGCCGGGGAAGAGGCCCGGAGCCGCGGCTTCATGGATGATCATGAAGCGCAGGGGCTGCATATTCCCGCCGTTGGCTGCCCAGAGGGCTGCGTCCACTATGGCGTCGAGGTCTTCGTCGCTGACCGGCCTGTCATTGAAGACGTGGGTCTCATGGACCGAGTAGAGCGCCTTGTCGAAGGCTTTCTGTTCCTCTTCGCTTAAGCGCTTCGGGGCGAAGGGGGAGAGGTCGGTCACTATGCCCTTTTCAAAATCATGGGCCATCTTGAACATCTGCTCCGCGAAGCGGTACTCGGGCAGGTCGTGGGAGAGGCCCTTCTTATCCCAGAGCTCCATCCAGTGCTCCATCAGCTGCACCCTCTTGGGGTAGAACTTTGTACCGGTGTTTAAGGCGTGGTTCACCTGGATCTCGAGATTGTGGTGTATCCTTGCGTGGAAGCAGGTGCGGAAGCCCAGGTCGCTCAGGTTCATGTAGAAGTCGTCGTCCTGATTGAAATAGGCCCAGTATTCCTTTTTCGAAGGCTTTTGTCTTTCCATTTTCCGCTCCTTTCTACACTCTTACCACTACGCGCTCTTCAACAGAGGGCCTCTGGGGCGGGAAGGGGGTCTGGCAGCCCCAGCCCAGCTCTATGAGATCGACTATGCGCATGTAGTCGGGTATGCCGAACCTTTCCCTCAGGCGCGGGAACTGTTCTTCGTCGTTGTAGGTGAGCCAGGCTCCGTCGACGCCGTAGGCGTGAAGGGCGAGGAGCATGCATTCGGTGGCGGCTCCCGCGTCCATTATCCTGTCCATTTGCGACTTCTCGCCGCTTCCCATGTAGCATCTGTCGTCCTGCAGCACAGCTATGTGATGGTGCCCCGGAGGGATGTCTATGCCCCTGAAGACCCAGGGCTCGTGGTCCTCGTTGACCAGTATGAATCTGACGGACTGAAGGTTCCTGCTGTGGGCGGCGTGAAGGCCGGCGGCCAGTATCTTCACCAGTATCCCGTCGGGTATGTCTTCGCCGGTAAAGGCCCTTACCGAGCGGCGCTCGTGTATGACCCTGAAGACGGCCTCTTTTTCGGCCTCGCCGATTTCGGCCGGGGCAGCCCGGAAGGCGTCCAGCTCGGCGCTTTTTAAGGGCTCGGCCGCGTATTCGTCGTTTAAGGCTTTGACCAGGCTGTCCGCGAAGCGGAAGTCGTGGTCGGTCTCGTTCATGCCCCTCTTTTTCCAGAGGTCCAGCAGCTCTTCGGCCTCAGCCACGAGCTTTTCGCCGTCATCGCCGGGGCAGTAGATGTGATCCAGAAGCTCGCCGTAGAAGAACGCCCTGAAGGAGGCCCTGAAGACGGAGTCGTCAAGGCTCAGGTATTCTTCCGCCGACGCAGGTTTTTTCGGATCGCTGTATTTCTCATGTATGTCCCACATGGAATGCTCCTCTCTTTCTGCCGCAAAACTCGATTTTGTTTTATTTTGAAACAATTGTATTTTGCGCGGGGCCCAAAGTCAATAGATTTGGGACCCGCCTATGTGTTATGATTTCAAGGAAAGAAGGCGCGCACCTTCGGAAAGGAAAACACATGAGCAAAGAGATAAGCAGGGAGATGCTCGAAGGATTCAGGGCTTCCTGGGCTTCGGACGACAAAGGCCATATGGCCGGCAACGCTCTGTTCCGCAACACCCTTGAGGATATCGCCCTGAGCCGCGACGCCCAAAAGGAGCTCCCCTTCACCTTCACCATAGACATGGACTCCGACGGGGTCTGCGACCAGGGGGCTTCGGAGCGCTGCTGGTCCTTCACCTACCTCAACATAGCAAGGGTCAACGCGAAGAAGTCCCTGGGGATAGCCGAGAGGAACTTCCAGCTCTCCCACACCTACGTGTACTTTTGGGACCAGCTGGAGAAATCAAACCAGTTCCTGAACCGCATCATAAGGTCTGCGGACCGGCCCGTAGACGACAGGGTGGTTCAGAAGCTGGTGTCAAGGCCCATCTCGGACTACGGTTACTTCGGTTTCATACCGCTGGCGAAAAAGTACGGACTGGTGCCCAAGGCGGTCATGCCCGATCCCGTCGTGGTGAAGGCGACCATGCCCCTGACCCGCATACTCTCGATGAAGCTGAGAAGAAGCGCCAAAGAGCTGAGGGACGCCTATGCTGCCGGCTGCAGGGATGAAGAGCTCGAAAAGCTTAAGAATTCAAGCCTTTCCGCGATCTACGGCATACTCTGCCGCTTCCTGGGGGAGCCTCCCGAGAGCTTTGATCTCGAGTATACGGACGTAAAAGGCGAAAGCAGGACGCTCCGCGGCCTCACCCCCTTAGGCTTCATGAACGATCACTGCGGCCTTGAGCTGGAGCACATGGTAGAGGTCAACCACTGGCCGGACAGCAGGTACAAATACAACGAGATGTACTACCGCACCGACTTCCCCGAGGACGGTCCTGGCTACGACGCCTACATAGGCCCCAATTTCACCATGGAAGATATCAGAAGGGTGGCAGTGGAAATGCTTAAAAAGGGCGAGCCTGTGATCTTCGGCAGCGACCCCCGCATGTTCGCCGGAAGAAAGTGCGGCCTCATGGATCAGGGCATCTTCGATCTCGAGGGCCTGATGGGCACGGAACTTATGATGGAAAAGCCCTTCTCCCACGACTACAAATGGACCGTCGGCATACACATGATGCTGATAAACGGCGTGAAGCTGGACGAAGAGGGGAAGCCCGTCCGCTGGAAGGTCCAGAACAGCTACGGCCCCTCCATGGGGATAGACGGCCATTACGTCATGTCCGACCGCTGGTTCATGATGTTCTGCGACGGCGCGACCCTCGACAGGAGGCTCATGAGCGAAGAGATGCTGAAGACCCTGGAAAAGGAGCCCATAGCGCTGGTCGACTGAGGAGTGACTCCGCAAAATATGTAGACAAAGACAGCGCGACATAGTACAATGTACTGCGAAAAGGAGGTGTCCATATGGCATTTTCGATACGTTTAAGCGAAGAGGAAAGAGCCCTGGCCGAAAGCTACGCCAGGCTCCATTCGGTCTCGCTGTCAGAAGCCTTCAAGAGGGCGCTGTTTGAAAAGATCGAAGACGAGTTCGATATAGCGGTCGGGCGAGAGGCATATAAGGAGTACATCGCGTCCGGAAAGAAGAGCCGTCCCATAGAATCGCTGTGGGAGGACGTCGACAAGTGAAGTACTCCGTTGAAACGACCGTCCGCTTTGACCGCGAATTTAAAAAACTGGACCGATACACGCAAAAGCTGCTGAGATCCTGGATCGAAAAGAACCTCATTGACTGCGAGGATCCCAGAGCCCACGGCAGAGCTTTGACTGCCGATCTCGCGGGCCTTTGGCGCTACAGGATCGGAGATTACCGGCTCATCTGCAAAATAGAGGACGATATCCTGGTCATACTCGCCCTTTCAGTCGGCCATCGAAGAGACGTGTATAAGTAAATTCAGAAGTTGCAACAAATAAAAAACTGCTTCGTATTATGAACCGGAGCAGTTTTTTTATTAGGAGCATTAGAAATAATACCCCTCAACTCTGCTGCATGAAGGAACGCAGGCTGATCACAGGCATGGAGGAGATATTTAAGTGAAATACTCCTCTGTATGGGTACCGGATCCCACACGGCGGTTATAGCCGGCAGTCTGTTCGTATCGACAGGCAATAATGCCCCTTTATGAGCATGGCGGAATATGTTATCATATATACTGTATTTTTGTGTTCCGGCAGCGAGCCGGATTTCCCGATGAGATCAGGGGAGAGTGTAAAAAGTGAGAAAGATATTAAGCATCGCTATCGCTATAATAATGGTTCTGTCCATGGCGGCCTGCGGTTCAAAGACCGAGGCTCCCGCGCAGACCGACCCCAAGACCGAGGCTCCGGCCCAGACCGAGCCTCAAAAGCCCGCAGAGACCGAGCCGGCAAAGCCGGCTGAGACTCCTGCCGAAAAGCCCCAGCAGAGCGGGAGCCAGACCAATGTCCAGCCCTCCGAAAAGCCGGGCGAGACGGAAGTCCAAAAGCCTGCCGAGACTCAGCCCGAAAGCGAAAACGGGTATACCGGCCACCTGCACATGATACGCGGCACCTACCGCGACATGGCCAGCGACGAGTTTAACGGGAACTGGTATAACCTGGCCGGCTACAGGTTCGACAAGCTCTGGCTGGACGACGATCAATCCGCTGTCTATCCGAAGCTTCAGGAAGCCCTGATGAAATACGATGACGACACCCGCGACTACTGCTACGCCAGGCTCGAGGAGATGTCGGACAGCGCCAGGGAGATGATAAAGGAAGGCCGCAACCCCGACGATTATCCTTCTCTCACCTGGGAGGTCACCGACTATGTGACCAGGGCTGACAACAAGTTCTTCAGCTTCGTGGAGCAGACCTACTGCTACCTGGGAGGAGCCCATCCCGACACCTTCTATCTGTGCTACAACTATTATCCCGAGACCGGCGAGGAGATAGAATTCACCGACCTTGTGACCGACGTCGACGCCTTCAGGGATCTGGTGACCGCCAAACTCAAAGAGGATTACGATTATGTCTTTGAGGACTACAGCGAGAGCGGCATGAAGGACCTTCTGGCCGACTGGTTCAGCTACGCTGATTACGAGGACGGGGACGGCAAAAAGACTAAGCAATGGAAGCCCCAGTGGTTCGTGGGCAACGAGGCGCTCACCGTGATCTTCAACGAGTACGACATCGCTCCCTATGCCGCCGGTACCCTGACGGTGAACGTTCCTTACAGGGCCTATCCCGAGCTCTTCAACATGGAGCTTGTCGAGCCTGCGCCCGACTACGTGACCCCGCTGATCTGGTGGTGGGGCGAGAACTACGACCTGGGCCACGACGGAACGTTTGACGAGGTCGGGATCACCTGCGACATCGATTACGACGAGATGATGGAAGAGGACTATATCGTGGGCATAGGAGTCGCCACCGAAGGCGGCAAGGCCTATGTGGAAGAGGAGATCTGGTACGCCGACGCCACGGCCTACATCGTGCACACCGCCGACGGATGCGACATGGCCTTCATCTACTGCGACAGCATGTGGGGAGGCGAGACCCAGATATTTGACATCACCAACGACGTGGCCTATGCCGGAACGGTATCGGGCTGGCTCGAAAGAGAGATACTGACCGATCCCTCCTATGTGCCCGTCAGCAAGTCCTGCAACGTGGCCGGGACCTTCTCCGGCGCCAAGACATACAAATTCGGAGAGCTCGGAAGCTTTTACAGCGACGATCCCTACTACACCCTCTACACAGATCTCGTGATCGAGACCATAGACGTGCTGGAGCTCCCGCTCTGCGTCGATCCCGCGGAGGGAAAGCTGGGCGAGACCAGGACCCTGCCCGCCGGCTCCAGGCTCCTCCCCGTAAGGACCAACGATTACGACTGGATAGATCTTAAGGATCTTAAGACCGGAGAAGAAGTGCGCATGACCGTGGTGAGCGGCGATTACGAGAGCTATCAAGCCCTTCCCGACGGCCGCACCCTCAACCAGATATTCGACATAGTCTACTGGGCCGGCTAAGAGCGGCGCCGGAGAAAGCAATATAAAGACAAAAGTCTCATAAACATAGAAAGGAATCAAGCACCATGTCCAGACTCATCGAAACAGTACCCAATTTCAGCGTAAGCCGCGAAAAAGACCCGGAGGTCTTCCAGGGCCTGGTGGACGTCGCCAACTCCGTCCCCGGCTGCACCCTCTTCGACGTGCAGAGCGACGGGAACCACAACCGTTGCGTCTTCACCCTGGTCGGAAGCCCCGAGGCCATTGAAGAAGTCGCCTTCAGGCTCACCAAAAGGGCCGCCGAGACCATAGACATGACCAGGCATACGGGCCAGCACCCCAGGATGGGCGCAACCGACGTGATCCCCTTCATACCAACCACCGAAGTGACCTTAAAAGAATGCGTGGAGCTCTCCCACAGGGTCGCCAAGCGCATCTGGGAGGAGCTGGAGATACCAAGCTTCATGTACGAGGATTCGGCGACGAGCGAAGCCAGACGCAACCTGGCCGACGTGCGCAAGGGCCAGTTCGAGGGCATGCCCGAAAAGTTGCTGCAGGAGGAGTGGGCCCCCGACTACGGCGAGAGGAAGATCCATCCCACCGCCGGTATCATCGCCATCGGCGCCCGCATGCCCCTCATCGCCTTCAACATCAACCTCGACACCCCGGACCTTTCCATCGCGAAGAAGATCGCGAAGACCGTCAGGGGCAAGAACGGAGGCTTCAAGTACTGCAAAGCCATGGGCGTCATGCTCGAGGACAGGGGCATAGCCCAGGTCTCCATGAACATGGTCAACTACGAAGGCACTCCCCTCTACCTGGTGTATGAAACGGTCAAGTCTTTAGCCGACCGCTACGGTGTCAAGGTCGTGGGCTGCGAGCTGGTGGGCCTCACTCCGGCAAAGGCTCTGCTGGACTGCGCCGAGTTCTACCTCAAGCTCGAGGACTTCGACTGCAATAAGCAGGTCATGGAGTATCACCTGATATAAAATACGAAAGCGGCGGGAGGGCCCTGTGCCCGGACCCCGCGGCAGATCATTCATATGCTTAAAAAGCTTACTCAGAACAATTACACAGTGAGCCGCTGGTCCGGCGGGACCACGACCCAGCTGGCCATATACCCTCCGGGGGCCAGATACTCCGAGAGGACCTTCCTCTGGAGGGTGAGCTCAGCCACCGTTGACCTGGAGCGCTCCGATTTCACCCTGCTTCCCGACTACGAGAGGATCATCGCCCCCGTGAAGGGCAGCATGAAGCTGAGCCACGGAGGAGCCCCGGTGGAGCTGGACACCTTCTCGGTCCACCGCTTCGACGGGGCCGCTCCTACGGTCTGCGAGGGCCGCTGCAGCGACTTCAACCTGATGCTGAGGAAGGGCATGGCGGAGGGCGAGCTTCTAGCCGCTTCGGCGGGAAAGAAGGACAAGCTCTTCGGCATCGATCTGGCGGCAGGAGAGACCGCCCTGGTATACGCGGTGTCGGGCAGGCTCACTGTAAGCGAAGGCAGCGACATTGTGAGCATTAAAGCAGGAGAGAGCTGCCTCGTCAAAGCTTCGTGGGACTGCAGCATAAGGCTCAGGCTCTCTTCGTCGTCTTCTGCTATGACGGCGGTCATAAGCGAGGCGCAGTAAAGGCGGCAAAGGCCGTCTGATACGCAAGGGCGGATTGTACCGCCCAAGGTGGATATGCTTAAGAGATACATAGGGGACAGGGCCTTCTACAGGAGGGCCGCGGTAATAATGCTCCCCATGCTCATCCAGAACGTAATAACCAGTTTCGTAAGTCTCGTGGACAACCTGATGGTGGGCCAGATATGGACCGAGCCCATGTCCGGCGTCGCCATAGTCAACGAGCTCTTTTTCGTGTTCAATATCTGCGTCTTCGGCTGCATAGAAGGGGCCGACATCTTCACCGCCCAGTTCTACGGCAAGGGAGACCTGGAGGGCGTGCGCAGCAGCTTCCGCTTTAAGCTCATCTTCCTGGTCTGCAATCTCACCGTCTTCACGACCCTGCTGCTCACCATGGGCGACCGCCTCATCATGCTCTTCATCCACGAAGGGGGAGAGGTGGACCCGGCCCTGACCTTCGCCTACGCCCGAAAGTATCTCGACATCGCCATATTCCAGATACTGCCCTTCTCGTTCGTGCAGCTCTATGCCGGCACCCTGAAGTGCTCGGGCCAGACCGTGGTCCCCATGATAGCGGGAGGCACCGCCGTCACCATGAACGCGGTCCTCAACTATATACTCATATTCGGAAAGCTGGGCCTTCCCGCCATGGGAGTGGAAGGAGCAGCCATAGCGACCATTGCCGCCAAGTTCACCGAGATGGCCATAGTCGTCATATGGTCCCACACCCACAAGGACAAGGCGCCTTTCGTAAAAGGCCTTTACAGTACCCTTAAGATACCGGGAGCCCTGGCCGCCCTCATGTTCGGCAAGAGCCTGCCCCTCTTCCTCAACGAGGTGCTCTGGTCCACCGGCATGATGGCCCAGACCCAGCGCCTTTCGACCAGGGGCCTCAGCGTTGTCCCGGCCTTAAACATCACCAATACTGTCTGGGACCTTTTCGCCTGCGCCATCTGGGCCATGGCCAACACCCTGGCCATAATGGTCGGGCACAGGCTGGGAGCGGGAGAGCTCGAAGAAGCAGTCGACGAGGACAGAAAGCTCATAGCCCTGTCCGTCACCACCTGCGCGGTCCTGGGCCTCATAATGACGGGTCTTGCTCCTTACATACCCCTCGCTTACAACACCAACGACGGGGTCAGGAGCCTGGCGACCAGCATGCTGATCATAGCGGCCCTGCTGCTTCCGGTCAACGCCTTCGTCAACTCCTGCTACTTCACCCTCCGATCGGGCGGCAAGACCTTCTTCACCTTCATATTCGACAGCGGCTTCATCTGGGCGGTCATAGTGCCCACGGCCTTTATCCTCACCAGATACACCGCCCTCGACATAGTCCCCCTCTACGCCATAGTCCAGAGCCTGACCCTGATCAGAGGCGTGGTCGGCTACATCTTCGTAAAGAAGAGGGTCTGGGTCAACAATCTGGTGGGATAAACGTTTAACATGAGCCGGAAGGCGCCGGATGCTGCAGCGCGGCAGGCTGCCGGCCCGGCTCCGAAAGAGAGCGAAAATGGCAAAGAAGCAGATACTTTTTATAATACTCGTGGCCGCATTGGCCCTGCTGCTGGCTCCCATAATCATCAACGGGGCCAGATCGCTGTTCATGTAGGCGGGCAAGGTATCGCGCCCGAAGAAAAGGAGTTATCATGGGTCATCAGATCAAAGAACTTACCCATCCTCAGATCAAGGAGCTGCTGGGCCCCGGCGCCGTGGTGGTGCTGCCCATAGGGGGAGGCTCAAAGGAGCACGGAGGCCACCTGCCTCTGGGCACCGATTACTACGTCACCGACTGGGTCGCTGCCAGGGTCACCGAAAGATGCGATGTGCTGACTCTTCCGACCCTGCCCTACGCCTATTTCCCTGCCTTCATCGAGTGGGAGGGCTCGGTCAGCGTGGATCCCGACCACTTCACAGCCTACGTGGCCGACATAATCAAGAGCTACATGAACTACGGGGTGCGCAAATTCCTCATAATCGACGGAGGAGTCTCAACCCACCCGCCCCTCGTGACCATGTCCAGGGAGCTGATGAACAAGAACGGGGCCTACGTCGCGGTCTCCAACATCTCGACCCTCGCTTCCGACGTCGAAAAGGAAGTCTGCGAGCAGAAGAGGGGAGGCCACGGGGACGAGAGCGAGACCTCGACCATGCTGGTCATAAGGCCGGATCTCGTGCATATGGAGAACGCCTGCGAGGAGTACAGCGAGGCCTTCCCCGGCACCGTGACCGGCGGCATCAGGAGGATAGACATGATGACCTCCATGTCGACCCCCAACGGCACCAACGGCAACAGCAGGCTGGCTACCAGGGAGAAGGGCGAGGCCATACTCGCCGCCATGGTGGACAATCTCTGCGTCTTTCTGGAAGAATTCATCAAATACGAGGTGAAGTAGATGAAATGCGGTTTCGATCTGGACCTTTTGAGCGGCTATGCCGGAGCTCCGAAGAATTTTGTTAAAGGTATCGGCGCCCGCCATTATACATCCGACGGCAGGGAATTTATCGACTTCAACGAGATGCGCATAGTCCTGGGACAGGGCAACGAAGCCTTTAAAGACGCTATGCTGAAGGCTTTGAGCTGCGACACCTCAGACCACTGGTCGGTGTACGAAGCAAGGCTCTATGACTATCTTGCGGAAAAGACCGGCGGTATATTCGACGCGTGCTTCCTCACAAGCTCCGGCTCCGAATCGGTGGAGTCGGCGGTGAGGGTCGCCAAAAAGCTCACCGGGAAGACCGAGCTCATAACATTTTGGAACAGCATACACGGCAGGACTTATCTCAGCTCCTGCATGTCGGGCGTTAAGAAGAGAAAAGTGGGCTACGGCCAGCTGGCTCCGGGGATCATCCACGTGCCTTATCCAAAGGATATGAGCATCGAGACCTCTCAAAAGTGCCTTGACGAGATAAAGGCCATATACGACAACGGGTCCGCCCATGACGCCGCGGCTGTGTTCGTGGAGCCCTGCCAGGGCTTCGACAACCGCTTCGCTTCGGAGTATTTCCTGAAAGGCCTTTCCGACTGGTGCAAAGAAGAGGGTATGCTGCTGGTATTCGACGAGATACAGTGCGGCATGGGAAGGACCGGCTCTTACTTCCTCTATCAGCAGCTGGGGATAGAGCCCGACATCCTGCTTTTGGGCAAGGCTCTGGGCAACGGCCTGCACATCTCGGCCGTCCTCATGAAGAAGGCCCCCGAGTTTAAGGACAGGGCCATCTTTACCGGAGGGTCCGGGAACGACGTTCTTGCCTGCGCCGCTGCCTGCGAGGTCTTCCGCCAGCTGGACGCGGGGCTGCTTAAGCAGGTCCGGAAAAGGGGAGACTGTCTATACGAAAAGCTCAGCGACTTCAGGTACGATCCAAAGGTCGCCCAGGTGAGGGGCAAAGGCCTTGCCGCCGCCATCGAATTCACCGATCCCGCGGTCTGCGACAGGGTGTACCTGCACCTGACGTCGAAAAACCTGCTGGTGGGAAGGAGCGGGGCAAGCATTTTCTTTAAGCCGCCCTACGTAATTGAGGACAGGGACATCGACATTCTGGCCAAGGCCTTAAAGGACGCCCTGAGCAGGTAAAGCGCGGAGGACAAAATGAACGAACTGCTTAAACACCCTGATATATTGAGGGCTGAAGCCATAGAGGTCCCGGAGCCCTGGGACCCGGCCGTAAGGCTCTTTTCCATAAGGTATAAGTCGGGGGACTGTGAGGTGGAAGGCTTCGCGGCCTTCCCGCCCGAGGGGGACGGCCCCTGGCCCGCCGTGGTCTTTAACCGCGGGGGGAACCGGGAGTTCGGGACCTTAAGGCCCGGAGCGGTCTGCCGCTACGCGGCGGCCGGTATGGCCGGTTTCGGAAGCCAGTACAGGGGCAACGCCGGAGGCACAGGCCTTGAGGAGTTCGGCGGAGCCGACGTGGACGACGTGATAAAGCTTGCCGACATCGCCCTTGGGCTTCCCTGCATAAAAAAAGAGGGCTACTACATGGCCGGCCACTCAAGAGGCGGCATGATGACCTATCTCGCCTGCGCGAGGGACGCCCGCATAAAGGCCGCCGCGGTCTGCGCCGGCGTCAGCGACTGCCGCATCATGTACTACAGCAGGGAAGATTCCATGAAGCAGGTCTGCACCGAGCTCATAGGAGGGACTCCCGAGGAGCTTCCCGCCGAGTATGACAGGAGGTCCGCGACCATGTTCGCCGAAAAGATCATCCCGCCTCTCCTCATCTGCCAGGGCACCGACGACTGGAGGGTCATCCCCGCCCAGGCCTATTACATGGACAGCGCTCTTACTCAGGCGGGCAAAGAACACAAACTCATCGTCTACCCCGGAGCCGACCACTCCCTAAGGGGCACCGCCGCCTACGACGAGGTCATAAAATGGTTTGGGGAGCATCCGCTTTAAGGGCGGGAGGCTTTCGGAAGCTTATATCTTTAATGTCCCGAACCGGTTTGCCTGAGGCCCTCTCAGACCGTCTCTTATACTCAAAAAAGGTTATCGGATAAAGAACTTGAAGCGCTTACTTGTACTTTTATTGACTGTTATATTCACCGCGGGCAGCCTTGCCTGCTGCGCTCCCTCGCATACGAACGCGCCTGCGGCAGAGCCCGCCGAGCCTGCCGAAGCGGCTGTTTCCGACCCTGCGCCTTCTACCGTGCCGACGGAGCTTTCAAGCGCGGAGGCTTCCTCGAACCCTTCCGAGACGGCCGAGCCCGCCGCGGCTCCGGAGGATGCCCCGGCGGCTCCGAGCCCCGTTGAGGACCCGGGCATCTCCTTCTCCGCGTCGGCCAATCTTCCGCTTCCGAACACCGAAGAGGATATCCCCCAGGGCCAGCCCTTCACCTTCGGCGGGACCGTTTACAGCGATGCGCCCATACTTGAGATCGCCGCCGTGATAGGCTCCTCCGACGGTTCGGAAAAGAAATACTCGGTCTCTTTCTCAGGATCCGATAACAAGACTTCCGTAGAGCTCGTCGACATTACCTTCCCCTCCGAGGACGATCGCTCGCTTACGGCGAAGGTGCCCTTTCAGGAGTTCCCCGAGGGCAGCTATACCTTCGAACTCACAGCCTCAAACACCCGGGCGGAGAACGTGCCCATCGCCTCGAGCAGCTTTAATATAGTCAGCTCGGAATGGAGATCCCTCATCTCCAACAATCTGCGCAACAACTACGCATATGCGCTGAGCTTCTTCGGCAGCCGCGACGAATTCATGTTCCGATATAAATGGAGGAACGATACGGACAG
>JAFRWQ010000170.1 GCA_017437925.1 Bacillota bacterium | reverse complement strand
GAAGCACGCCCTTGGGGATGCGGGCGCCCAGCTCCATGTATTTCTTCGGGTTCTTGAGGAAATCGACGATCTCCTCAAGCTCCGCCTTTTCCTCGTCCATGCCTGCCACGTCGGCGAAGGTGACCTTCTTGTCGTCGCTCTTGAACATGCGGGCGTGGCTCTTGCCGAAGTTCATGGCGTTCTTGCCGTCGCTGCCCCCGGTCATCCTCATGAAGAAGAAGATCATGAAGCCGAAGATCAGCAGATAGGGCACCCACGAGACCAGGGCGGCCCAGATGGAGTGGCTGCTCTTGACCACCAGTATGCCTTCGGCGGTCTGGGGGATGATGTACTTTTCACTGATTATGGCCATGTCGTAGCTGGAGGGCGCCGACGTGGTTATGTAGTTGCCGTCATTTAGCTTGGCCCTGTAGGACAGGCTGCCGTCGACCACCGTGACCTCGGTGATCTGACGGTTCTCCAGATACTGTATGAAGCTTGAGAAATCCACCTTGGTGGTGGTAGCGTTCTGCTCGGCGGCGCTTAAGGCGCTGTTGCCGCTGTAAGCTGCGACTATGGCGACTACCAGGCCGAAGATCAGCAGATACATGAATATGGTACCGCCGCGTCTGGGTCCTTTGTTATTGTTATTCACTTACAGATTTCCTCCATGATTTATCTTAAAACTTGTGAGTCAGGCAAGTTTTTGTGTTCAGACAACATATCATTATACTATGTTTTTTCGTGGTGGCAATAATGAAGTTTTGGTGCAGATGCTCTCTTTTATTCTTTTCCGGCGGGACCCGCGAGGATCAGCCTTCCCTTGAGTATCTTTGCGGTATATCCTCTCGGCAGCTCTATGGTGAGCCCTCCCCTGCCGCTGTTTAAGGCGCCGGTGACGGCCGCTATCCTCTCGGCTGAAAGGTCTTCGGTGAGGCCCAGATCCGCAAGGCTCAGGGCCAGGACTCTTTTAAGTATTGCGGGCTGAAGGGTCTTAAGGGCTTTGGTTTCGAACGCGACGCTTTCGGTCCTTGCCTTTGCGTTCTCTTTTATGAAGGACCCGGCCTCTTCCCTTAAGCAGGCATCGTCCTCGGAGGCGAAGGACGAGAGCCTTACCAGGGCCTCCTTTATCCTCGGGTTGTATTCGCTTTCAAGCAGGGGCAAGAGCTTCAGCCTGACGGAGTTTCTGGTGTAATCGGCCTCCGCATTCGTCTTGTCGATGCGGGGCTTAAGACCCTTTTCGCGGCAGTAGTCTTCTATGTCGCTTCTCGGGGTGTCCAAAAGAGGCCTGATGACCCCGTCCTTTCTTTTGTATTCCATGGCGGCTAGGCCGTGGACCCCGGTCCCCCTGATGAGCCTCATGAGGACGGTCTCGGCCTGGTCGTCCCTGTTGTGGGCGAGGGCTATGAGGACCGGCCTCCCGCCTTCGGAAAGCTCATCCGCGTATTCCCTTAAGGCTTTCGCTCTCACCCTTCTTCCCGCGTCTTCGGGAGAAAGCCCCTGTTCTTTTGCCATGGCTTTGACGTCGCAGCGCAGGGTCCTTACGGGTATGCCGAGGCTTTCGCAATATTCCCCGGCAAAAGCTTCGTCGGCGTCGGCGTCGGCGCCTCTGAGCATATGGTTAACGTGGAGGGCGTAAAGCTCGAAGTCCAGCTTTTCCCTAAGGCCGTAGAGTATGTGAAGAAGGCAGAGGGAATCGGGGCCCGCGGACAGGCCCAGAAGCACGGCGGAGCCCTCAGGTATCAGGTCCCGCTCGGCTATGGTCTTTTTAACTCTTTCTTCTGCCTTGGTCATGCGTATGTTTATTACTTGAGATCGCTTCGGGGGCGCTGCCGCTCTGAGGGCATCATGCTTTTATGCCGTAGAACCGCATGCCGTTCTCGAGGGTGGCTTTGGCGGCGTCCTCATAGGCAATGCCTTTGATCTCGGCGATCTTTCTCACCGCGTGCTCCACGTACCAGGGAACGTTCCTTTGGCCCCTGAAGGGCACGGGAGTGAGATAAGGAGAATCGGTCTCGGCCGTAAGCCTTGAAATATCAACGGTTTCGACCACTTCGACCAGCTTTCTGGCGTTCCTGTAGGTCACCGGGCCCGCTATGCTGATGTCGGCTCCCAGCTTCACGTACTGGCGGGCCAGCTCGGCGCTGCCGGAAAAGCAGTGCATCAGGACCCTGGCGTCGGGACTGCCGTCCGGCCTTTTCGGAAAGCTCTCATACCTTTCCTTCGAGAAGGCGCCGCCATCCTTAAGCATCTGCAGGGTCTCGGCGTCCGCGTCCCTGCTGTGTATGCATATGGGCTTCGCCGTTTCCACCGCCAGCCGGATCTGCCTGGCGAACCAGTACCTCTGGGCCTCGCGGTCGGTGTCCTCGTAGTGATAGTCGAGGCCTGTCTCGCCTAAGGCTGCCACCTTGGGAAGCTTCAATATCTCTTCAAGAGCCCCGAAGTCCTCCTCGGTCAGGCCTGTCGTATTGCCGGGCCAAAATCCGGCCGCGGCGTAGCAAAAATCATAGGCTCCGGCATTTGCGGCGGCCTGCCTTGAGGTCTTTATGTCGGTGCCTATGTCGACGACGAAGCGCAGAGCCGAGTCTTCGATGGACTTTATGAAGCCGGCCCTGTCTTCGTCATAATATTCGTCGGTAAGATGACAGTGGGTGTCGAAGAGTATCTTCTCCATTAGCCCACCACGGTCCCGGGATCCGCGTCGGCGGAGACGAATTTGAACTTGCCGCCGTCTTCGCAGGCGAAGAGCAGCATGCCCCTGGACTCAAGGCCTCTGAGCATGCGGGGCTTAAGGTTCATCACGGCGACGACCTTTTTGCCCACGCACTCCTCGGGCTTGAAGGTCCCGGCGACTCCGCTGATGATCTGCCTCTTCTCGCAGCCGAAGTCTATCTGGAACACCAGCAGCTTGTCGGCCTTGGGGTGCTTCTCGGCGGAGAGTATGGTTCCGGTCCTCAGGTCTATCTTGTCGAAATCGGGGAATTCTATCTCATCCTTGCAGGGAGCGTATTCCTTCGCGGGCTTTTCGGGCTCGGCGGCAGCGCCTGCTGCCTTCGCGGCCTTCTGCTTCATATCTTCCAGAGCCTTAAGCTCGGCCTGGACGTCGAGCCTGGGGAAGAGCACCGGGCCCCTCTCCACCTTCTGACCGTCCAGCATGTCGAAGACTCCCGCGTCTTCCCATCTGACCTCGGCGTCAAGACCCAGCTGCTGCCTGATCCTGGCGGTGGTGGTGTGCATGAAGGGCTGGATCATGATGGAGACTATCCTGATGGACTCGGCCAGGTTGTGCATGACGGTGTTCAGCCTCTCCCTGCTCTCTTCGCTCTTGGCCAGGACCCAGGGGGCGGTCTCGTCTATGTACTTGTTGGTCCTTCTGACCAGGATCCAGATCTCCTCGAGGGCCATGTTGAACTCGAATCTGTCCATGCGCTCCGCAGCCCTGCCTCGCACTCCCACGGCCAGGGCCTTGAGCTCTGCGTCGGGTCCCTCTTCGGGGCCGGCGGGGGGAATGATGCCGCCGCAGTACTTTTCGATCATGGTGACGGTGCGGGAGACCAGGTTGCCCAGGTCGTTGGCAAGGTCGAAGTTCATGCGGTTTATCATTACTTCGTTGGTAAAGTTGCCGTCCTGCCCGAAGGTATACTCGCGGAGCAGGAAG
>JAFRWQ010000169.1 GCA_017437925.1 Bacillota bacterium | reverse complement strand
TCGACATGATAAAGGGCCCGGCGGTCACCCGCTTCGAGGTCCAGCCCTCCACCGGCGTAAAGGTCTCAAAGATCACCAGCCTTCAGGACGATCTGGCCCTTAACCTCAGGGCCAAATCCCTAAGGATCGAGGCCCCGATACCGGGCAAAGCAGCCGTTGGCATTGAGATCTCCAACGACTCCATAGCCAGCGTCTATCTGCGCGAGATACTGGAATCCAAGGAGTTCAGGACCGCCAGATCAAAGATCTCGGTGGGCCTCGGAAGGGGCATCTCGGGTTCCAGCGTTGTGGCGAACCTAAAGGACATGCCGCATCTTCTGATCGCCGGCGCCACCGGATCCGGAAAGAGCGTCTGCATCAACAGCATCATAATCAGTCTTCTTTATAAGGCTACTCCCGACGAGGTCAAGCTCATACTTGTCGATCCCAAGGTGGTCGAGCTCAGCTGCTACAACGGCATACCCCACCTGATGGTGCCCGTGGTCACCGAGCCTCCCAAGGCCGCCGCGGCACTGGGCTGGGCCGTAGCCGAGATGAACGACAGGTACAACAAGTTCGCTGAGAGAGGCGTGAGAGACCTGCAGTCCTATAACGAATCGGTCAGGGCCGACGGCGAAGAGGACATGGTGATGCCCCAGATCGTCATCATTATCGACGAGCTGGCAGACCTCATGATAGCTGCCCAGAACCAGGTCGAAGATTACATCAGCAGGCTTGCCGCCAAGGCCAGAGCCGCCGGCATGCACCTCATAGTCGCGACCCAGAGGCCTTCGGTGGACGTTATAACGGGCGTTATAAAGGCCAACATTCCTTCCAGGATAGCCTTCGCGGTGTCATCGCAGGTGGATTCAAGGACCATACTCGATATGGCGGGAGCCGAGAAGCTTCTCGGCAAGGGCGACATGCTCTACAGCCCGCAGGGCATAAGCAAGCCGGTAAGAGTGCAGGGCAGCTTCGTCTCCGACAAGGAAGTCTTCGACGTCATAGATTACATCAAGCAGCACTCTGAGCAGGTGAGCTACAGCGAGTCGGTCACCAGCGCCATGGACAGAGCGGGAGTCGGTTCCGCTGCCCAGTCCGACGAGGACGACGATCTTCTGGCCGACGCCATCGATACGGTTGTAAGGTCGGAGACCGCTTCTGTTTCAAGTCTTCAGAGGCGCTTCCGCATAGGCTACAACAGGGCCGCGAGGCTCATAGACCTGATGGAGGAAAGGGGCATAGTCGGTCCCGCCGACGGCTCCAGACCCAGAAAGGTGCTGCTGAGCCTTGAACAGTACGAGGAGCTGGTCGCCAATTCCACCGATTCGGACGAGGTCCCCGAGGAGATAGGACCCTATTCGGAGGACTAAGATTTGAAGGTTTTCATCAAGACTTTAGGCTGTGAAAAGAATACGGTGGATTCGGAGTTCGCCGCGGGGCTTCTCGCCAAAGCCGGCCATGTCATGACCGATGACCCACTTGAAGCCGACGTTATGCTGGTCAACACCTGCGGCTTCATAGGCGACGCCAAGGCCCAGTCCATAGAGACTATCATCGATCTGGGCAAGATCAAGAAGAAAGGGCAGAGGCTATACGTCTCCGGCTGCCTTTCCCAGCGCTACGCTTCGGAGCTTAAGGATCTCATGCCCGAGGTCGACGGTTTTCTCGGCGTCAACGATTATGACAAGCTGCCTTCGATAATTGGGGAAAAGGGTTTTAAACCCCTTGTTTCCAAAGAGGGAAAGCAGTTCGACGAGCTGGGGGAAAGACTCGATTCCCTCAGAGAGACTCCCTGGACCGCTCCCATAAAGATAGCGGAGGGCTGCAACAATATATGCACCTATTGCGCAATACCGTTCATAAGGGGAAAGTACAGGAGCAGAAGGCCTGAGAATATAATAAGCGAGGCTGAAAAGCTGGCCGCTTCCGGCGTTAAGGAGCTTGTCGTGATCGCCCAGGACGTCACAGCCTACGGCTGCGATATGGGAAGGGATGACATGCTCCCCGAGCTTCTCCGCAGTCTCTGCGCCATAGACGGCATAGAGTGGATAAGGCTGATGTACTGCTACGAGGACGAGATAACCGACGAGCTCATAAAGACCATCAGGGACGAAGAGAAGATCTGCAAGTACATTGACATACCGATCCAGCACTCCAACGACAGGGTGCTCAGGGCAATGAACCGCAAATCCACTGATAATTCAATCAAGTCTACCATAAAAAGATTACGGGAAAGCATACCCGGAATTACAATTAGGACCACCCTGATAGCCGGTTTCCCAACCGAGACAAAGGCCGAGCACTTCGAGCTGCGCCGCTTCGTGCGCGACATGGCCTTCGACAGGCTGGGCGTCTTTGCCTATTCCAGGGAAGAAGGCACCGCTGCCGCCCGCATGAAGCCTCAAATCCCCAAAAGCGTTAAAGAAAGGCGCAGGGACAGGATCATGGAGATACAGCGCTCAATATCCCTTGAGCACAACAGAGCCCTGATAGGCAGGACCCTCAAGGTCCTTGTCGAAGAGATCGACGAAGACGGAACTTACATAGGCCGCAGCGAGATGGACGCTCCCGAGATAGACAACAGCGTCATCTTCAGCTCCGAAAAGCCTCTTAAGCCGGGAGATTTCACCGAGGTCCTCATAGAAGACGCTTTCGATTACGACATCACAGGAAAGGCGGTAAACTGAATTGAACCTTCCCAACAAGCTTACGGTCTCAAGGATAATCGCCGTCCCCGTATTCGTCGCCTGCTACATGCTCCGTTACAACATCGCGGCCTTTATCATCTTCTGTCTGGCGTCCCTCACCGACATGCTGGACGGAAAGATCGCGAGAAAATACAACCTTATCACCAATTTCGGCAAGATCATGGATCCTCTGGCCGACAAGATACTGGTCTACGCCGCATTTTGCCTGATGGTAGCCGACGGCACGGTGCCGGCGTGGATGCTCATAGTCATACTTACCAGGGAGTTCGTCGTCGCAGGCATGAGGACCGTCGCCGCGTCCGAGGGAATAGTGATAGCGGCCGGCATGAGCGGCAAGATCAAGACCGTCCTTCAGATGATAGCGGTGCCCCTGCTTATTCTGGCGAAGCCGGAGATCGTCATGACCGCGGGCAGGGTCTTCCTCTGGGCGGCCCTGATAATGACCGTAGTCTCGGGTGCCGAATATGTTTACAAGAACCGTCAGGTCTTTTCGATGTAAAGGAGCAGCCTTATGAAATGCACAGTTCTGACCGTCGGCACCGAGATACTCTTCGGCTCCATAGTGAACACCAACGCGGTCTTCATATCGCAGCAGCTGCAGGCCCTGGGAGTTGACGTCATGTACCACATGACCGTGGGAGACAACCCGGTCAGGCTCAAGGAGATGCTGGCCCACGCCTATACCGACTGCGACATGGTCACCACCACCGGAGGCCTGGGCCCCACCCAGGACGACCTCACCAAGGAGATGATCTGCGAGTACTTCGGAGAAAGAAACATTCCCTTCCCCGAGGAGATCAAGAGGGTCGAAGCTTTCTTCGTGGGCAGGGTGATGACCGAAAACAACAGGAAGCAGGCTTTCTTCCCCGAGCACGCTCAGGTCCTGGCTAATCCCAACGGCACAGCCCCGGGCTTCTGGCTCGAAAAGGACGGAAAGCTTATAATTTCAATGCCGGGACCGCCTTCGGAGATGCAGCCCATGTTCCTGAACGAGGTAAGGCCCAGGCTCCTGGCCAGGCAGAACGCGGTCCTCTACTCGAGAAATATCAGGACCTACGACATAGGGGAATCCGCACTTGAGACCGAGCTTTTGGTGTTC
>JAFRWQ010000168.1 GCA_017437925.1 Bacillota bacterium | reverse complement strand
TCTTCACCGCTTCGTCCTCGTCGGTGATCATGGCGCCGGGCTTGCTTCTTGACACCAGGGAGCCGTCCTCCTCGTAGGCCCTGTCGGCGAAGACTTCTCTCGCCGCGGGAAGGCCCTTCTCCACAGCCGACTTATACATCATGCTTGAACCGGGGGCAAGAAGTATCAGTTCCTTATCCACCGCAAGTATGGCGTCGGTGATGGCGTCGGCCATGACCTTATCCTTTTCCGACATGTTATAGAGGGCTCCGTGGGGCTTTACATGCTGAAGTTTCAGGCCTTTTGCAGTACAGAAGGCATTGAGGGCTCCAATCTGGTAAATGACCATGGCCTTGATCTCAGCCGGCTTCATCGCCATGTTGCGGCGTCCGAAGCCCTGAAGATCGGGAAAGCCCGGATGGGCTCCCACCGCGACTCCCGCTTCTGCGGCCATCGCCACGGTCTTTTCCATGACTACCGGGTCTGAAGCGTGGAATCCGCAGGCCACATTGGCCGAGGTCATGAACTTAAGGACCTCCTCGTCCATGCCTATCCTGTAATTGCCGAAGCTTTCGCCCAGATCGCTGTTAAGATCGACTCTGTACATTCCGAACCTCCTGTTCCGCGCCCTGCTTTAAAAGCCTTTGGGCGTCTTCAACGCTTATCTTTTCAAAGGTGACTGTGTCTCCCGGCTTGAGCTGGGCAAGAACCGGAAGATCGAAGGAACAAACGGTAGCTATCTTGGTGTAGCCTCCCGCGGTCTGCCTGTCGGCCATGAGTATTATCGGTTTGCCTGAGCTGGGCACCTGTATCGAACCGAAGGCTATGCCGTCGGATATGATGTCGGAGCCTCTTACGGTACCTATCCTCTCTCCTTCAAGCCTGTAGCCCATGCGGTCGCACTTGTCGCTTAAGCGGTACTCGCTGCCGTAAAAAGTGCTCAGGCCTTCTTCGGTAAAGGCTTCCTCCTGTGGGCCTCCAACGACCCTTATGCGGGCCTTTGTCGGGAAAATGGGCTCGGGTTCGGCGAGGCCTTCAAATGCGCTCATATCGCCCGTGAAAGGCTTACAGGGCACTATGTCGCCCGCGGCCAGCTTTCTTCCTTTAAAGCCTCCCGTGCCGCTCTTAAGGTCAGTGGACCTGCTTCCCATCACGAGGGGAACGTCAATACCGCCAAAAACCGCAAGATAAATCCTGCAGCCTTTTTTAGCCATGCTAAGTTCAAGAGCGCTTCCCGCCGCGGCGAAGACGGGCCTGTACATGGGTATGGTCTCGCCGCTGAGCTTCGGTTCCATATCGGCTCCCGTCAGCGCGATAACGGTATCTTCTTCAAAGGTATAAGTTCCGCCGAAGAGCGTCATTTCAAGGACCGCGGCATTCTCTTCGTTCCGGCACAGCCTGTTGGCCGCCGCGGCAGCCCTTTGGTCCATGACTCCGCAGACAGGGATGCCGAACTGCTGGTAGCCCGTCCTGCCCATGTCCTGTACCGTGGTAAGGGCCCCCGGGATCATCACTTTAATTCCCATAGCCGGCCTCCGTGATCTTTATCTCATAGCGTCCCTTGAGCATCTCCTGCCTGATGTCGTAGAAATCGCAGGCTGTTACCGGCTCAAAGCGTATGATGTCTCCCGCCCTGCAGAGCACCGGTTCATCCCTGGAGGGATCGTAGAATTCCACCGGAGTGGCTCCGATTATCCGCCAACCGCCCGGAGACTTCAAGGGATAGACCCCGGTCTGGGCGCCTCCTATGGCGACGGAGCCTTTGGGGATGCCCACCCTGGGCGTCGTGAGCCTGGGAGCGTTTATGCGCTTGTCCAGGCCTCCCAGATAGACGAAACCGGGCAGAAATCCCAGCATGTAGACCCTGTAATCGGTCCCGCTGTGGATGGACACTATTTCTTCAGCCGAAAGGCCGGTCAGACGCTCCATATCCTTAAGATCAAGACCGAAGTGGGACCCGTAGCAGCAGGGTATGTGCAGGAGCCTTTTGGGAGCCTTCCCCACTTCCCCCGCCGAAGAGGCGCAGGAAAGCACCCTCTCTTTGAGCTCGCCGTAGCAGAGCTTAAGAGGGTCGTAAAACACCAGCAGAGAGCAGTACGAGGGTATAATCTCGACTATCCCTTCGGGGACGGAAGCCTCAAGAGCTTCCATCAATGCCTTTACCCTGTCGTTTATATCCTCGCTGATCTTCTGTTCAAGCTGCGCCAAAAGCGCCCTGTCCCCCGCGGGGACCACGCGGATCTCCTCCATTGCTTATTTGAGTATCTCGCGGGCGTCGGCGGTCAGTGGTATGAGATCCTCGCGGCCCAAAAGCTTTACGTCGAACTTTCGGTTAAGGGCTGCGAAGTGCTGCAGGCCGAAGCCTATCTTGTTGAGGTATGAGAAGACGCCCACAGCTCCGGTGGAGAAGTTGTTGGCTTCCTTGCCGTAGATCGCCCTGAGGTCGGCCAGGTCACCGAAGACTTCCTCAACGGTATTGCCGTACTTTGCGAAGAGCGCGGGAGTTTTGCCGGCCTTGATCGCTTCTCCCACAGCCTTTCCGGTCATGGCTGCGGCCATTCCCGCTCTGCAGAGTCCCACTGCTTTGATATTTCCATTGCCCATTGCAAGGGATTTAAAGACCTGGTCTTCGGTCGCGTAGCCTCCGGTCATGACCAGAGCGGGAAGCTCAAGACCCTCAGCCTTAAGCTTTTCAGCGATCTTTACCACGTGGGCTTCGAGCATCACAGCCGGGAAGCCCCACTCGTTCATCATGTGGCAGGGGCTGTAGCCGCTGCCGCCGCCGGCGCCGTCGAAGGTGATGAGGTCGACTCCGCAGGCGACAGCCATGCGCATGACCTTTTCGATGTCGACGGGGTCGAAGCCTGCCATCTTGAAGCTGATGTTCTCGGCGCCCATCTGCTTGAGCTCAGCGATCCTCTTTACCAGGTATTCCTCGGTCCACTGGGGCAGCCTCGAATACTGATAGAAGTTGGGGCAGACGCCCTCTTCCCAGGCCTTGATCACGGCGGGATCGTCGGGATCGGGCTTTACCAGGTTTCCGGCCTGCTTGCGGGATCTTGCCTGATCTATGCCGGAGAGCCTGTTCACCGGCTGGGTGCCCTTGGCGGACTGACCGAACTTGAATTCAATTGCCTTGCCCCCGTATTTGAGCGTCATTTCGGGAACGCCCTGCATGTCGTCCTCGGTGTTGGACTGTACGACTATCTGACCGTATCCCCTGTAATACCTGTTGAAGCTCTCGATGATCTCTCCCAGGAAGGGGAACTCTGTGATCTTCTCGTTCTCGCGCACCAGCCCGGGATCCTTGCTCTTGGCGTCCTCGCCCACCATGCAGCTTACGCCCGCCATGGCGGCTCCTCCGAAGTAGTCCTTCCAGTTGAGCTTGATGAGGGCGGGAAGTATCAGGGGCAGGGTCAGCTTTACGGGATGATCTTTGCCGTAGGAGGTCTCTAGCTTCACATTGTATATCTCGGCGTCCTGGAAGTTGGCGCTTGTACCCTGCGCTCCGAAGACCCTGCCGTTGATGTTGAAGCAGGACCAGTCGAGGGGATAGTCTTTCTCGCCGGCGATCTGGTTGGAGCCGGTGGTCATGGGGTAAACGGTCTGCATTCCGAGAACCGCCGCCATGGCGATCTCGCAGGTTCCGGCGCATTCCTCGGTGCAGAAGGAGCACATTCCCGACATCGGAGTGAGGAACTGGCTGCGGTTTCTGGCCCCGGTAAAGCCGGAGCTTAAGGGTAATGAGTATGACATTTTGATCCTCCGTCTTCGGTCTGCCCTGTCAACGCTTTAAGGGGATGACCGTATATAATAAGCTGCAGTTTATAAACGTTTATATTTCAGCGTAGTTTACCGTACATGTATTACGTTAATACTTGCCTACGGGCGGAAGCACGCTGTCGGGAAGCGGACAGGTATAGCGCCCGCCGTTCTTTTCGTAAAGCTCCTTCTTCGCCTTTTCGATGAGAGCGGGATCGACGGCCGTCCTCACGCAGGCGAGGGCCATGATCTCGGCAGCCCTCAGCATGCCCTTCATGCCTATCTGAGAGCCGCAGAAGCTGGTGTTCTGCCAGCTGTGGCCCACATTGCCAAGGCAGCTGGTCGCTATGTTCAGCGTGGTGGTAGGAGTAGCGTAAGCCACGTCGCCCACGTCGGTGGAGCCCGACCTGTAGACCGGGTTCTTCACCCTCTCATAGGTGTTGAGTTCGCTGTGCAGAGGCTTTTGCAGTATCTCTTCCACCCTGTCTGCGCCGAATTCCTCGGCGAAGGAATCCCTTATGCTCTTGAGAGTCGCTTCGTTGTAGCTCCTCAGCATATTTCTCGCCATCTCGTAGTCGGCCTCATCCCAGACGGGAGCGCCGAATTCCTCCATGCAGGAGGAGAGCATCTCGGACAGCGCCGGGTTCCCTATGTAGTCGGAAAACGCCATGGTGATCTCGTAGTCCATTTTGGTCTCGGTCATCTCGGCGGCGCCTCTGGCTATGTGGACCACCCTGTCGAAGAGCTCCTTCATCTGGTTCACATGGGGCGCCCTGACCTCGTACTTCATGGCTGCGTGGTCCTGGACCACGTTGGGGGCGGTGCCTCCGGCGTTGGTGAAGGCGTAGTGGACCCTGGCCTGGTCTATCATGTGCTCCCTGAGGAACTGTACGCCAATGTTCATGAGCTCGGCGGCGTCCAGGGCCGAGCGGCCCAGATGGGGGGAACCGCCCGCGTGGGAGGCTATGCCCTCAAAGCTGAAGTTGGCTCCCATGATGGCGACGCTGCCGGTATTTCCCACCTCGTTGTGGGTCGAGGGATGCCAGGTATAGCAGAAGTCCACGTTGTCGAACCAGCCTTCCCTGGCTATGAACTGCTTGGATCCGGCTCCCTCTTCGGCCGGGCAGCCGAAGAAGATCACCGTGCCGTCGAGGCCGTGGTCTATGAGGTAGTCTCTCGCCGCGAGAGCCGCGCCGTAGCAGCCCGCGCCCAGCAGGTTGTGGCCGCAGCCGTGGCCGGGAGCCCCTTCCTTCACCGGTTTTCTTACAGTGAGGCCGGCCTCCTGGCTTAAGGTGTCGAGGGCGTCGTACTCGGCGAGAAGTCCGAAGACGGGCTTTCCGCTTCCGACCTTGTATTTGGCCAGGAAGGCGGTTGGAATGCCGGCGAGACCGTCGGTGATCTCAAAGCCTTCGGCGGTCAGTGCCTCTTTGAAGAGAGCAGCCGACTTGTGCTCGTCAAAGGGAAGCTCGGCGTATTCCCAGACCTTTTTGGCGATATCCAGGGTCTGCTCCCTGTATTTTTCAACGTAGCTTCTTATCTCTTCAAGCTGTGTCATAAATACCTCCTGTATATCTTAAGCGTTGAGCGCATCATAAACCGGTCTTTTTATTCCGCTTTTCTATGGCGGCGAGGGCCCAGACTATGCCCTTTGCCAGCCTTTTGGCGGAGTCTGCGAAATGTCCGCCCTTATTCATTTCAAGCTTTTCGGCGTATATGGAAGGATCCTTTGAGAGCAGAGCGTCGGCCCTTCTGGTGCAGTCTCCTATGGTCTTCAGCAGCGGATGGGGGCTCTTTTCTTCCTTTCCGCCCAGGGAAAGATAGACGCAGCCGGGTCTTTTGGCCTTATGCTCTTCCATGTAGGCCATCCAGCCGTCCATCCACAAAGAGCCCGAGCAGCACAGGGCTCCCTCAAAGGCCCCGCTTTCAAGAAAGCTCCAGAGGGCGAAAAGGCCCGCGAGAGAATAGCCTCCGATGATAAGAGGAACATCACCCAGCTCACTTCTGATACAGGGGATCGCTTCGTTTTCAAGCCAGGAGAGGGTCTTGGGGCCTCCGTTTCCCAGAGGGTTTTCTTCATCCATGCCCCTCGCCTCCCAGGGGGAGAAGTCCCTGTCCCAGTCTTCGACTTCAAAGACCATCAGGTTAAGGCCTTCGGCGCCCAAAGCTTCGCATTCCCTGGCGATAACCTCGGCGTAGCCGTCCCTCTCATGTGAATCGCCTATTATGACCAGAGGGCCCTGCCCTCCTTTGATCATCCGGCATTGACGGCCGCCTATCAAGGTCTCTGATATCTCCACGCCGGCCTCCTAAAGCACCGATTCGATGACGGCTTTAAGGCCGTCCCTGCGGTAAATGTCCTTGTAATAGGCTATCTCGTCTCCTATGAGCGTGTCTATCATGGACATGCCCAGGACCTCGACGGGAGCCTTGTCGTCGGTCAGTATAAGGTCCTTACCGCTGGCTTCGCAGGCTTTAAGCCCCCATTCTATCCTGTCCAGCTGCTCTGACAGCATATCGCCGAAGCCCTCCCTGTCAAAGCTTTTAAGCAGCTCGGCGGGATCCTCCGCGGCGCAGGCGAAGAGCTCCCTGTTGGAATTCCTCGGGACGTCGACGCTTGCGGCGTATTTGAAGCAGCTGAGTATGGTGTCGGTCAAATACTGATTTATGGACCCTTCCCCGTCGGAATACATGTTCATATTGACCACCATGACTCCTCCCGGCTTCAGGTGATCCCTTACGAGGCCGAAAAACTCGGCGCTGCTCATCTGGAAAGGTATGGTGATGTCCTGATAGGCGTCGACCATTATGACGTCGTAGCGGCCGTCAGAGCCCTGCAGATAGGCCCTGCCGTCGTACTCAAAGAGCTTTACGTCTTCGGACATATCGAAATAATCGTAGGCTAACTTGGATATCTTGCCGTCGATCTCGACACCCTCGATGACGCAGCCGGGATAAAAGCGTGCGCACTGGGTGGCGAAGGTCCCGGTGCCGTTGCCCAGTATCAGTATGCTTAAGGGTCCGTCCCCTTCCCTGCCCGACAGGGCCATTGCGGGAGCCGCCAGAGCGTAATCGTAGTACATGCCCGTCAGCTCGTCGGTCTTCATCCTCACCGACTGGACCCCGAAGAGCACGTTGGTAGAGAGCACTACTCTGTCATCGGACTCGCTGACCTGAAGGTAGTTGTACACCGATTCGCCCTCGTAGGCCAGATCGTCCTCCCAGAAGGCGAATGAAACGCCCGTCCCCAGCAAGGCGCAGATCAAAAATATCACGACCGAAACCATCAGGGCCTTCGGGACCCTTTTGATGCTTATGAAATACGCCGAGGCAATCAGTATGAGTATGCCCGAGAAGATTATAAATGTCGCGGCGGTGCCCACTGCGGGTATGGTGACGAAGGTCGGAAGGAAGGTCCC
>JAFRWQ010000167.1 GCA_017437925.1 Bacillota bacterium | reverse complement strand
TCATCAGGGCGGGGCCCGCGTGGAGATTGATGAGCTTCTTATGCATCTTGGCGGACAGGCCGTAGTTCACGAACAGGGCGAGGGAAAGGCCGAGCATGAAGGGCACATAGCTGGGGAACACGTCCCAGATCAGCATGGCGATGACGGCCAAGGTGAGCAGAACGTTGAAGAGGAAGAGCTTCGGGCGGGCGAGCTCGTTCTCCTTCTGCTGAAGCGTCTGCTGCTCTGCTTCGACGACGCCTTCGGACTGGGCCAGCTTTCCGTGGAGGCCAGCTCCGCGGCGCTTCTCCTGAAGGCCTGCCAGAACGGCATGGACGAGGGCGAGTATAATGCCGAAGATCTGTATGGGCAGCAGGGTCTGCCACAGGGAGCCCGGCTCGACGCCGACTACCGACGCGGCCCTCATGGTGGGGCCGGCCCAGGGCATCAGGTTCAGCACGCCCATGGCAAGGACGGCTATCCTGAGCAGCGTGGTGGGCCTCATATGCATGCGCTTATATACAGGCAGCATGGCGGGGATCACGATGCAGAAGGTGGAGGCTCCGCCTCCGTCCAGGTGACCCACCAGGGCGATGACCGCGGTGACCACGGCAACGCCGACCACATTGTCGCCGACCATGTTCATCAGCTTGCCTATGATCACGTCGAACATGCCCGCGTCGGTCATTACGCCGAAATACAGGACTGAGAATACGAACAGGGCCGCGGTGGGTCCGGTGCTTGAGAAACCCGACTTGATCATGGTAGCCAGGTTGCCGAAGGAATAATGGCCCGCGATCACCAGTATGAGGCCGAGGATTGCGGGAAATACGATGAAGGCGATGGCGGGCTGGGTCTTGCTGCGGAACAGGGTCACCACTATGGCGACTATGGTGATGAGACCCAGTATACCGATGACAAAGTTGCTCATTGACAGTCTCCTTTTCTTTTTTGATTCAGATCGCAGTTCGGGCTTAAGAAGGCTCCCTTATCAGTCTTTCTTGATGTTCAGATACTTGTCCAGCTCTTCCCTGATGTTCTTGGGTATCTTCCTTTCGATGGGGCAGGTGAAGGATGATGCAAGGCGGCAGGTCATATCCGAGATGAATTTCGAGTGCTCCTGGATGCGGAAGGGGATGACGGTGCTGCCGTCGTCGTACCTGCAGTGGATGGCGTTCTGGTTTCTGGGGGCCATATTGCCGAAGGCGAAGGCGGGTATGCCCTTATCGGCGAATATGGTGCTGTCGCTGGACATCACCTGCTGGCTGATGTCCACGCTGTATCCGACCTCCTTGCAGTAAGCCTTGATCCAGGCTACAGCGTCGTCGGTGCCGTTGACCATGCACTTGAGCACGCCCATGGTGCTTCCTATCATGTCCACGTTGACGTTGAGCATGAATTTGGGAAGCTCGGATGCGTGGTCCTTCACGAAGGCTTTGGTGCCCAAAAGGCCTCTCTCCTCGCTGCCGCAGAAGAGGGCGGCGACGCCGAAGCGGTTGGGAGCGGTCTTCTTAAGGTCTTCGAGGGTCTGGAGCAGGGCCAGGCAGCCGGTCAGGTTGTCCCAGACTCCGGGGGCGGTGGGTCTGGAATCCAGGTGGGCCGAGAGCACTATCCACTCGTCGGAGGTTCCGGGAAGGGTGGCGACCGCGTTGTAGGAGTCGGCCTTTCCTTCCTTCTGGTCCATCTCGATGTGTATCATGGGGCTTCCCATCTCTACGAGCTTTACGGCGTCCTTCGCGTTGACGTTGACGCCGAAGATGCGCTCGAGGCCCTCGGCCGAGTAGCGCAGCTCCTTGGTGTCGATGTCCCTGTCCCTCCACTTGACGTCGCCGTCGTAGGTGATGAGGCCCACGGCTCCCGCGTTCAGTATCTTCTCGTAGTCGGGCTTTCTCACCCAGCCGTCGATGAGGACGATCTTTCCCTTCGCCGCCGCCAGGTTGATCTCGTCCACGTGGGGGACGTAGAGCAGGGGGGCGTCCACGGAACCGTTTTTTCCGAACTGGTAGCCGGTGCAGGGGAAGGCCCTTCCGTTGGCTGTGAGCACCGCTTTGGTGATCTCGCTCACCGGAAGCTCAAAGGTCTCGACCTTGGCTTCGATGCCCATCTTTCTGCACTCTTCGGCCAGGTATTCGGCGGTGTACTTTTCTTCTTTGCTGCAGCTTACCCTGATGTGTCCCTGATCCTTTATGATCCTTCTGATCTCTCTCTGATTCATTTTTCTCTCCTTGTTCTATACGCCCAGCACCGTCAGCTCCTTGCTGAAGTGGTTGAGCAGCTCGCATCCGTCTTCGGTGGCGATGACCAGGTCCTCGATGCGGACCCCGGTCCTGCCGGGAAGATAGATGCCGGGTTCGATGGAAAAGCACATGTCCTTCTGTATCACGCGCTCGTTGACCTGGCTCACGTCGTCGCCTTCGTGGTCGGCAAGGCCTATGCCGTGTCCCAGGCGGTGGGTGAAGTTGGGTCCGTAGCCGAAGGAGGCTATGTGGTCTCTCGCCGCAAGGTCCACCTCCTTGAACATCCTGCCGGCCTTAGCGGCTTCCTCGCCCAGAAGATTGGCCTTAAGGGTGATCTCGTAGATCTTCCTGTCTTCGTCCGAGACCTTCTTCCAGTAGAAGGTGCGGGTCATGTCCGAGCAGTAGCCGTTCCACTTGCAGCCCATGTCTATGAGTATGCAGTCGCCCTCTTTAAGCACGGTGTCGGTGGGGTGGTGATGGGGATCTGAGGCGTTGGCTCCGAAGCAGACTATGGGCATGAAGGATTCGCCATTGGCTCCCGCTTCGCTGTAGCACTTCTGGATGAACTTGCCGATCTCAAGCTCGGTCGCTCCCTCGTGGATGAAATCCCTGACCTTTTCCATGGTCTCGTCGTTGATCCTCGAGGCTGTGCGCATGTTTTCCTTCTCTTCTTCGTCCTTGCGGGCCCTGACGTCGCTCACGCAGCTCTGGGCCAGCACCGGCTTAAGGCCGGGGACCGCCTCCATGAAGGGTATGAGGAAGCGCGATGCCATATTGCCGTCGACGCCGAAGGGACCGGGCTGAAGGTACGGGCAGACCACTTCCGTTAAGGGATCCACATCGTCGAAGATCTTTACCTCAAAGTCGACGGGCTTCAGCCTGAAGAGCTTGTTGGCGAAGAGGACATGCTTTCCGTCCTCCCTGATCAGCAGGCCCCAGAACCTCTCGAAGGGGCTGTTCCATATGCCGGTATAGTAGAGTATGCTGTCGCTGTCAGTCACCATGAGCTGGCTCAGCCCCAGCTTTTTCATCTCGCCCACGGTGCGCTCGATCCTCGCGTTGTTCATAGTACCTCCTGCAAAAATGATTTATTTTTACCCTAATAATATAACACTGATTTGCATAAATTGAAAAGCGTGTTATTATATAACTTGCGCGTTTGCGGGAGGTAACCATGCTCAAAAAGATTCCGGGCCCGGTGCTTATGATACTGGCTTCCATATTCTTCGCCCTGGGGGGACTGCTCATAAAGTCCGTCCCCTGGTCGGGCATGGCCGTGAACGGAATGAGATGCTTCATTTCCATGTGGGTCATCGCCGCCTACATGAAGATAACTAAGAACCGCTTCAGGGTCAACCGCACGGTCCTGATCGGCGCCCTTTGCATGGCGGTGACGACCCTGCTTTACTCACTTTCCAACAAGCTTACCACGGCGGGAAACTGCATAGTGCTGCAGTTCACCTCGCCCGTCTTCGTCATGCTCTACAGCCTCTGGCTCTTCAAGAGAAAGCCTCTCAAGGCAGACATAATTGCCTGCGTATTCGTCTTCGCCGGAGTCATAATCTTCTTCATAGACAGCCTTTCGGCGGGCAACATGCTGGGCAATTTCCTCGCCATAGTGGCGGGAGCTACCTTCGCGGGAGTATATCTGATGAACGAGGGGGAGGGGGCCCATCCGGTGAGCTCGGTGCTCCTCGCCAACATGATAAACTCGGTCGTGGGCCTTCCCTGGATACTTAAGACCGACCTCGCGTCGACCCCTGTATCCGGCTGGATCTCCATCTTCGGCCTGGGCATATTCCAGATGGCCGTTGCCTACATTTTCTTCACCGAGAGCATAAAAAAGACCAGGCCGGTCACAGCAAGCCTGCTTTCTGTCATAGAAGTCATACTGAACCCCCTGCTGGTCGCCATTTTCATGAACGAAAAGCTCACGGCTCTTTCTCTGGTGGGAGCCGTGATAATCACCGTATCGATAACGGTATACAACGTTATTCTCGCGAGGCAGAGCCTGGACAAAAAGAACAGAGAGGCAGTGTAAATGAACGAAAGAATCGGGTCCGCAGAAAAAAAGGACCGCATATCCCTGGTCATAGGCGGGATACTGATCATGGCCACCCAGTTCTCCATCAGCGCCAGATGCAACGCCATCTTCATTATCCCCATCTGCGAGTCTCTGGGCTTCGCAAGAGGCGTGTTCTCCTGGTCCGACAGCTTCATGTACCTGGGCGGGGTCACCGCTTCGCTCTTCAGCGGAAGGATATTCAGCCGTTACGGCATAGTGAAGACCATGAGGGTCGCAGCCCTTTTTGGCGTGCTCTTTTACTTTCTCAAAAGCTTTGCGAGTACCATACCGCAGTTCTACGCCATACACTTCCTGCTTGAGGTCTGTCTCTGTCTTTCCTGCCCCATGCCTCTTTCGCTGCTCATAGGCGAGCGCTTCAAAAATAAGCGCAACACCATAGTCGGCATAGTCATGATGGGCAGCGGCTTCGGAATATCCATATTCAACAAGGTGGCCAGCGATCTGATACTGGCCCACGGCTGGCGCTACGCCGTGAGGACACTCGCCGTCGTTCTGGCCTGCTTTTACCTGGTCACTTATTATATCCTCGTAAGGGAGATGAAAAAGGGAAGCTCCGAAAGCGGCGGAAGGGAAGAAGCCATCCCCGAAAAAAAGGCCCTTGCAGAGGGGCCGTCCGAGCCCTTCTTCAACGCCAGAAGGACCGTAATCGCGGTGTTCTGCGCCTTTATTTCCATAGCCGCGGGCACTTTCATGTCCACCATAACGCCCCATCTTCAGGACATAGGCTACAGCCAGAGCTACGCCGCCGCCGTCTATTCGGCTTCGATGCTGTCGATGGCCGCGGGCAAGATCCTACACGGCCTCATCATAGACCGCTGGGGCGTAAGGGTGAGCAACAGCGTAATGATACTGACCGCCATCGCGGGCCTCATAGGCGTCATGACCTACCGCTCCGACTTCAACGCGGTGCTGGTCTGCTTTGGAATGATGTTCATAAGCTCTCTCAGCGTGGTCGGCGCTCCAGCTCTTGCCGAAGCTCTGGGAGGCATGAGGAACAAAAAGTACTATGTGGGAAAGATCAGCGCCTTCATAAGCGTAGGCTATGCGGTAGCGCCATTCCTCTACGGCAGCGTTTACGACAGGGTGGGGAGCTATACTCCCATGTATTACGTGGCCCTGGTGATCTTTGCTGTCTGCCTTGCGGGAATACTGCTGCTCTTCCCCAAAAGGTCGGAGAGCCTTGCGGGAAAATAAAACTGTACGCCCGCTATAGGGTACGGCCCGGCATGATCTTTAATCAGAGGAAAACGATGACCGAATCAGAGATAAAACGCGGCAGGATAATGCTCATAATAGGCGGGATGATGATAACCCTGACTCAGACCTCCATCAGCGGGAACTGCTTTCCGATATTCGTAATACCGGTGAGCGAATCCCTCGGTTTCGCCAGGGGCGTGTTTTCATGGTGCCAGAGCTTCGTTGCCCTGGGAGCGGTCGCGGGAGCCCTGTTTTCCGCCTATGTTTACGAACGCTGGGGCATAGTCAGGGTCATGAGAATGGGCGGCATGTTAGCCGTGGCCCTCTATCTGCTGCAGAGCTTTGCTTCTTCCATACCGGTCTTCTTCGCCATAAACCTTATAATAGGGATCTGCAACGGAGTCAGCACCTCTCTTCCCCTGTCGCTCCTGGTGGGAGAGCGCTTTACCGAAAAGAGGAGCACCGTCATAGGCATAATCATGATGGGAAGCGGCTTCGGATCCTCCACCTTCAGCAAGATAGGCACCAATTTGATAATAGATCTGGGGTGGAGGAGCGCCATGAGGGTCCTGGGCTTCATAATGCTCGGCTTTTCGCTGATCTCCTATTTCGTTCTTGTAAGGGATACCGGCAATGCCGGACGCAGGCTCTCGGGCGCCGTCGAGACCGGCGGTCCCATAGAAGAACCGCCTGAACCCTTCTTCAGGGGAAGAAGGCCGGCGGTCGCAGTAATGTGCTTCTTTATGTCGGTGTCGGCCTGCACGTTCATCAACACGACCAACCCGTATATCCAGGATATAGGCTACAGCCAGAGCTTCGCGGCATCGGTATACGCCGCGGGTATGCTCTCCATGGCCTTCGGCAAGATACTCCACGGTCTCATAATAGACAAGTGGGGCGTAAGGATAAGCAACGCCATTTTGATAGGCACCGCCCTCATAGGCCTTTACGGCCTGCTTAATTTCAGGTCGGTCTGGTATTCCGTGCCGGTCTGCATCGGGATGCTCTTCATATATTCCCTCGGAGTCGTGGGCATGCCTGCCATAACCGAGGCCATGGTGGGGCAGAAGAACAAGAAATACTATCTGGGCAAGTTCACTTCCTTCGTCAGCACGGGCTACGCGGTAACGCCCTTCATATACGGGGCCATATACGACAGGACCGGCAGCTACGTGCCCATGTACTATGCCGCGGCAATCATCTTCGCCCTTTGCCTCATAGGAGTATTTACCCTGCTTCCGAGCAGGTCGGAGAGCCTGCTCGGAAAGTAGGGCGCTTTTAAGCTTCTCTTTATTCGCCCATCATGTCGACGGTGAGGACTTCCTCGCCGTTTTTCATTATGGCGTTGTAGAC
>JAFRWQ010000166.1 GCA_017437925.1 Bacillota bacterium | reverse complement strand
TTATATGGAAAAGAGAAAGAAATCTTTTTAGTTGCTTGGCTAATTCCCATTTGTCGGATTGAAGGCGGCATTTGTTTGAGTTTATGTGCAAACACACCATTTGTATTTTTATACAAATCACCTTTTATCTAGGACAGAGAGAATCGAAAAGCAGAAGGTGATCTAAGATCCAGTCTGCGTTGCGTTTGGAGCGCTTTAGGCTTTCAAAAACATTTGAATTTAATTGATATTATGCCATTTTGACGTTTTACGACATACAACAGGTTTACGACAGGAAACTGATACCAAATAGCGACTTTCATGCTTGTCCTAAAACCTGAAAAAGCTTGAGATTTCAGCTTTTATAGGCTTTTTACCTACTTTCGGAGAAACCCCAAAAGGAGTGTCGGAACCCGTTTCTTATTTAACATGTAAGCATTATTCAATGCTTAAGTATTTGGGAAGCCTCGGGTCCCGGGGCTTCTTCTTTTTGCGATCCGGTTTACGGCGGTACGGAACAGATTTCAAAGCTCACTTAGCAAATTGCTTTGTGAGCTTTTTTGCTCATAACTGTTTAAGCTTCTTCGTTTTCCGATTCCATTGCGCTCAAAGATCAGGGAATGGATCGTCAAAAGAATGATCCTGTTCCGCCGGCTTCCGTTCCGGCCCTGCAGCTACCGGCAGCGTCACCGTCACTCCGCATAACCTTGTTATTTTTTGCGCAATATCGTCTTTATTCGTTGCATCCGCAATGTACTTTCGGCCCTTTTGGGTATAGTATTAAGCACGGTCGGGGAGCTTATGCCTACCCGAAAAACGGAGAAAAGGAACGATCATGATCAAGATAGCGATTTACGGAAAAGGCGGCATAGGCAAATCCACCACCGCCTCCAACCTGAGCGCGGCGCTCAGCGACATGGGATACAAAGTCATGCAGGTGGGCTGCGACCCCAAGGCTGACTCCACCGGAGCCCTCTGCGGCGGGAAGAAGATCACCACCGTGCTGGACGCCATAAGGCAAAAGGGAAACACCGTCACTCTCGAAGACATAGTGACCGAGGGCGACAAGGGCGTCATATGCATAGAGGCCGGAGGCCCCACCCCCGGGGTCGGCTGCGCGGGACGTGGCATCATCACCGCCTTTGAAAAGATGGAGCAGCTGGGGGCTTTTGAGCGCTACAGGCCCGACGTCGTCATCTACGACGTGCTCGGCGACGTGGTCTGCGGAGGCTTCGCCATGCCCATACGGGGTGGCTACGCCCGCAATGTCTTCGTCGTGACCTCGGGCGAGAAGATGGCCCTCTACGCCGCCGGCAACATCGCTATCGCGGTGGACAATTTCAAGGCCAGAGGCTACGCCCGCTTAAGAGGTGTGATACTCAACTGCCGCAATGTGGAGGACGAGCTCGCCAAAGTCACCAAGTTCGCGGACGACATCGACAGCAGGCTCATCTCGGTGATCCCAAGGGACGAGATCGTACAGAAGGCGGAGGCCCTGGGCATGACCGTGGTCTCGGCTTTCCCGGAAAGCCCCATGGCGGAGGACTACAGAAAGCTCGCCCTGGCGGTGCTTAAGGAGTGCGAAGATGATAAGTGACAACGCCGGCGGGCTCCCCCGCTACTGCCACCCCTATCACGGGGGCTGGGACGTCGCCCGCATAGCCCTCGACATACCCGAAAGCCGCATACTCTTAGTATGCCCCGTCTCATGCGCCCGCATAATCTGCCTCAACGCGGTCAAATACGATTACAAGGACAGGATAAACGTGCTCGCTCTCACCGAGGACGACATAGTCTCCGGCGCCTACGAACAAAAAACAGTCGAAGCGGCCTGCAGGGTGCTCGAAGATGTATCTCCAAGGCCCAAGGCCCTCATACTCTACGTCAGCTGCATCGACGCCATGCTGGGCAACGACCACAGTTTCCAGTGCGAAGAGATCATGGAGCGCTTTCCGGGCGTCAACTGCTTCGTGCTCAAAATGTGCCCGATCACCAGATACAGCGGCGACCTGCCCCTGGTCGCCCTGCAGCGCGACATGTACGCCGCCCTGCCGGATCTGCCCAAAGCAGAGGCTGACGGCACAGGCGCGGTTTTAAAACGCGAAAATACCGTAGCCTTCATAGGCACCAACATCGCCCTTTCCGAAGACAACGAACTGGTCAGCATCATAAAAAGCGCGGGGCTAAGGCCCCTGCACATCCAGGCTTCGGATAGCTACGGCGATTTCCTCGCCGTGCGTAAGGCTTCCCTGGTCATGAGCCTCATGCCCTTCGGTTCTTCAGCTGCTAAACTCCTGAAGGAGCGTTTCGGCATCCCCTTCATCCCCTACTTCGCAAAATACGACCTCGTCTCGATCAGAAAGACCGTTAAGGACCTCTGCGAAGCCATAGACGCCCCCATTCCCGACATGGATGCCATGGAAAAAGAGACCATGGATATCTTAAGAAAGACCGCTGAAGCTGTCGGAGACACCGAGCTCATCATCGATTCCACGGCGACCCTTTTCCCCGACGCCTTAAGAGACACCCTCAAAGCCGCGGGCTTTAAGATCGCCTCCGTCCTTTCGGACGACGCCGCGAGGACCGCCCCCGACGTCGACAGCGGCAGCATAAATGTGCCGCGGGCGCGGAGCTACGGCGCAAGGCGGGACGCCATAGCTATAGGCATGGTCGCCTCCAGCTTCGAGGGAACGACCAAAAGCGTCGACATCTTCTACGACAGCGGCGACTGGGGCCATCAGGGCCTGAGAAGCCTGGCCGGGCGCATCCTTGAGGCCTCAAAAGACCCCAAAACAGCGGAAGACATAAGAAAGGAGGCCCGCAGATGAAGGATCTTTACATCGATCTTCCCCCCTTCGCCCCCGACTACGGCGGAGCCTGCGAAGCAATGTACGAGCTGGGAGGGCTGGTCCTCATACACGACGCCTCCGGCTGCACAGTGAATTACGTCTCCTTTGATGAGCCCCGCTGGCACGACAGACCCGGCTCGGTCTTCTGCAGCGGCCTCACCGAGATAGAGGCGGTGATGGGAGACGACGAAGCCTTGATAGGCAAGGCCTTAAGAGCCGCCGAGATACTTAAGCCCAACTTCATCGCCTATGTCGGGAGCTCTGTTCCCATGGTAGTGGGAACTGACTTTGAGGGCATAGCCCGCGAGACCGAGGAGCGCTCCGGCATACCCTCCTTCGGATTTGACTGCAATGGCATCAGATCGTATGTGCACGGGGCGGGAAGGGTCCTTCTTGCCCTTGTTAAGCGCTTCTGCGGCGAAAAAACAGAGAGCCGCGGCACCATGGTGCTGGGCCAGCTGCCCCTCGACGACAACGGGATAGAAGCTTCGGAAAGGCTCAAGAGCCTTTTCCCGGATCTAAAGGCGTCCCTTTCCTTCGGCTGCAGCTTCGAAGACCTGAAAAACGCCCAGAACGCCGAGAAGATCGCCGTGGTCTCGGCATCGGGCCTTCCTGCCGCCGAATACCTGCACCGCCGCTGCGGCATCCCCTTTGAGGTCGGCATCCCCTTAGAACCCTGCGAAACGCCCCACAAAAAGACCCTCGTCATAGGCGAGGACGTGAGGACCGCGAGCCTTGCCAAGGCCCTGGGGAACGCCGACGGCCTCGACCTCTTCTCCCCTTCGGGCCTCTGCCGCTTCCACACCGCTTCGGAAGACGAGATACGAGGAATCATCGAAGGCTATGACAACGTCATCGCCGACCCCTGCTTTAAGCCCCTTGTCAAAGGCAATTTCGTCCCCCTGCCTACGATCTCGGTGTCGGGAGGCATCTTTAAAGACACAGTCTCCGCCCTCGATACGGAGGGCATCGCGGATCTGCTGATCTGAACAGCTGCCGAAAGACCGCAAAGACCCGCGGGAGCCCCTCTCCCGGCAAAATCGGAACCGATTTCAACAACAAAAAGTATCATCCCGCGCCGAAAAAAGATATAATATATGGCAGCGGATGATATTTTTTGTACACAAATACAAACTTGATAGAAGGAGGAACTATTTATGCTGGGCGACGATATCAAAAAACTGGGATTCGGACTCATGCGCCTTCCGAAAATAGGACAGGATGAAGACATTGAGCAGACCAAGCAGATGGTCGACATCTTCATGTCCAAAGGATTCACATATTTCGATACCGCCTATGTCTATGACGGCGGCAAGAGCGAGATGGCGCTGAAGGAATGCGTCGTTGACCGTTATCCCAGAGACAGCTTCGTCTGCGCCTCCAAGCTCCCCTTATGGAACGCCGAGAGCGAGGAGCAGCTCCCCCTGCTGGCGCAGGAGTCTTTGGACCGCGCCGGCGTCGAGTACTTCGATTTCTACCTGGTCCACAGCCTCAACAAGGATCTTTACGAAAAGGCCGAAAAGCTGCACGCCTTTGATTTCATGAAGAAGTTCAAGGCCGAAGGCAAGGCGAAGCACATCGGTTTTTCCTTCCACGACAGCCCCGAAGTGCTAGAAAAGATACTGACCGACCATCCCGAGGCCGAGTTCGTCCAGCTGCAGATCAACTATAAAGACTGGGATGACGAGGTCGTCCAGAGCCGCGGCTGTTACGAGACCGCCCGCCGCTTCGGAAAGCCCATCGTCATCATGGAACCGGTCAAGGGAGGTTCACTGGTAACCATGACCGAAGAAGTGCAGCAACTCTTCAAATCGGTCCATCCCGACATGTCCATCGCCAGCTGGGCCATACGCGTCGCGGCCAGCCACGAGGGCATACTCACCGTACTCTCCGGCATGAGCGACCTCGACCAGATGAAGGACAACACGGGCTTCATGGAAAACTTCGAGCCCCTGAACGAGGAAGAGCAGAAGACCGTGGCAAAGGCTGTCGAGATCATCAACTCCATCCCCACCATCCCCTGCACGGCCTGCCGCTACTGTGTCGACGGTTGCCCGATGCAGATCAACATCCCCGGCGTCTTCAAGGCCCTCAACCACTACACGGTATACAACAATCTCGAGGCTGCGAAGAAGCAGTACGACAGAGCGGTCAAGGACGGCGGAAAGGCCTCCGAGTGCCTGCAGTGCGGCCAGTGCATGGAGCACTGCCCCCAGCACATCGACATCATAGAGACGCTCAAAAAAGCCGCAGAGCTTTTCGGCGAATAGACAGCAGAGCGCCGCTGAAAGGACGCCCTGCCCGGTCGAGCCGGAAACAAAGACATAAAAGAAGCGCATAAACAAACGGGAAGCCTTGATATTCAGGGCTTCCCGTTTAATGTATGCAGATAATCTATGCCATAGGTACGGTGGGCGCCGGACCGCTCTGCGCGGTCTTTTCCGCCTGCTGAACCTCCTTTACGGGAGCGCTCGCTTTCGGCGCCTCATTTGCCGCAGGCGCTGCCATATACACAGAATCCTTGCCGTACAGTATGTTGATATCCAGTTCTTTGCTCAGCTTGCTGCTCTCCATGCCGTACAGCTTGTCCTTATTCGGCAGGTTTTCGTTTACAAGCTTGTTCATCACCTCGCCCTGTTTTCCCTTTGCGGCCGCGGCGCCGAGAGCCTTCATCTCCTTGGGGACGCCTACCGCCTTGTTCGCGGCATTCTTAAGTACCTTGAAGAAGTTTTCCTTGGTCTTCTCCGTGTACTCTCCCGCGGGCATGTGGTAATTGTTGTCGTTGTTGGTGTAGGGCACAGCCCAGTTGAGGCTTGCCTGAACTACGTTCACTACGGGTACCTCTCCCGCGAGATCGGGCTGCGGCCTGGCCTGCGGCTTGGCCTGGGGCTTGGGGTCTCTCTTTCTGAAAAGCGACATTTTGTTCCTCCTGAAACCTCATCGACTCATATTTTACCAGTATTTTAATTTGATTGTAAAAAGCCCTGTCCAACAAATGTCCAACATCTTTGCGTATTTTTGCGCTAAAGTCGAAAAAAGACCGCCGTTCACGGGGATACGGCGGACTTTCTGATTTTATTTACCGCAAAACTCATGCTTACGCGTTTTTAAGGTATTCGGTGCAAAGCTCCATCATGCGAACGAAGACCTGCTTCTCTTCGTCAAGCAGGTCAAAGAGCCCGTCCTCGGAGAGCACTCCTCTCTTAAGGTCTTTGGGAAGCTCTCCCGCTTCGTCGGCTTCGAAGTCCTTCATCCAGTCCTCGCCTGAATAATAGGCTTCGAGGGAAGCGACTGCGTCGAGTATGCCCTCAAAGTCGTCCAAAGCCCTGTTCATGTCGCTTACGGCGGCGCCAACGCCGTCCATGAGCTTTTCCATCTTCTTTATTCTTTCTATCTGATCCATTTCATCCTCCGAAAACTTTGCTAAGGGTCTTTCCACATGATAGCACATTTGCCGCGCCCGGGGCCCCGAATTGATAATAAAGGCCTGAAAAAACGATACAAGAGGCCGAAAACATGGTATTATATTGTATAAACCTTCTCTAAAGCGTTACAGCAAGAGGTACCATATGTTTTATCCTATGGAAATAGCGGGACTCCGCAGGGAGCTTCCCATATGCAGGATCACCGACGATCTTTATATCGCAGCCTTCATAGTATTCGGAGACGCCGAACTCACCACAGCCTGTGCCGCGGAACTGCTCAAGCTGGTCCCACCCGAAGATTACGATTACATGCTGACCGCCGAGGCCAAGAGCATACCCCTCATCCACGAGATGGCCCGCCAGTCAAAGGCGCCCAAGTACTTCGTAGCCAGAAAAGGCCCCAAGGCCTACATGCCCGACCCCATACACGTGGAGGACAAGTCCATAACCACCGCGGGCACCCAGAAGCTCTACCTGGGAAGGGACGACGCCGACCTGATCTGCGGAAAGCGCATACTGCTGGTGGACGACGTCATATCCACCGGAGGCTCCCTCAAGGCCATGGAAAAGCTGGTCGAGCTGGCCGGAGGCACCGTCGCCGGACGCATAGCGGTCCTTGCCGAAGGAGAAGCGGCCGAAAGGGATGACATCGCCTTCCTCGCTCCCCTCCCCCTCTTCAACGCCGACGGCAGCGTGAAATAACAGCGGAAAATGCAAAAATACCGCCCGGGCTCATGCCCGGGCGGTTTTATGCTTTTTGGTGTTCTAAGGCTTATAACTCCAGCTCGATCTCCTCATCGTCTGCGCCTATGCAGGAGTAGAAGAAATCGATGATGCCGTCTTCGACCTCGTCCTTAAGATCGGCGTAATTGTGGATCTCGTGGCGGTAGCCCGAATAGAGCCGGGTCTCCACATGGCAGCCGGCCGCTGCCAGCCAGTTGGACACCTGATAGACGCCCTCGCCGTACTGTCCGACGGGGTCCTGGTCGCCGGCTATGTTGTAGATCGGAAGAGCGGCGGGCACCTTGGCTGCCCACTCGGGCCCGGTTATGACCTCTATCATTCCGCAGAAATCCAGGAAGGAGCGGTTGCTGGTGGGCCTTGTGAAGGCGTCGAAGGGGTCCTTGGCGTGGTCCTGCTGAACGAACTTGTCGTGGCATATCCACTCGTTGCCCAGCTTGACTCCCTCCTCGCAGCGTCCGAACATCCAGCCCATGACCACGGCGCCCACGTTGGGATCAGACTCGTGGCCCTTGCCCTCGTCCACCAGCTTCTGAAGGTAGGCGATGCTGTTGTCAAGGCCGGGGAAGACTCCGGAGGTACCGCAGAGGGTCACTCCGTCCAGCTCGCCGCCGTACTTGGTGATGTAATCGCGGGCTATGAAGGAGCCCATGCTGTGGCCGAACATGAAATACGGAAGACCCGGATACATCTCCTTTACCAGAGCGGTCAGACTGTGTTCATCCTCCATCATGGTGTGGACGCCCATTCCGCCCCAGTCGCCCCATATGCCGTTCTCCACGGCGGTCTTGCCGTGACCCACGTGGTCGTCGGCAGCGACTATGAAGCCCGCCTCCATAAACTTTACGATCATGTGCAGGTATCTGCGGGAGTGCTCTCCGAAGCCGTGAACGAGCTGGATCACGCCCACAGGCTCCGCCGCTGGAACATATACCCATCCGCAGACCTTATCCCTCTGGTTGTACGATTTGAAACTGATCTCGTGAAGCATTGCCGTCCTTCCTTTCAATATTGCGCCATGCGATAGTAAAGCTTGACGAAGCCGCGGGTCTTAAGCGCGCCCCAAAGCCGGGGATCAGCCTACTTCTTCATTGCGAAGGATCTGCTGTCCACAGCCCTCATGGTAGCCAGTATGCCGTCAAGATGGTCGTACTCGTGCTGGATGAACTCCGACATGTCGTCGTCCATACGCTTTTCCCGCTTCACCCAGTTCTCGTCGGTATAGCGCAGTATGCAGTGCCTGTAGCGCCTTACCCTGACCAGGAGATTCGGGAAGGACATGCAGTCGTCCATAAGCTCCATCATCTCGTCTCCGACGAATTCCAGCTCCGGGTTTATTATAACATAAGGCCTGTCTGTCAGCATGCAGATGAGGCGCTTTTTGACCCCGATCTGGGGAGCTGCGATGGCCCGCCCGAAACCGTAGTCCCTGCGTATTCCCCTGATGCAGTCGAACATGTCCTCAAATACCGGCCTGAGCTCCTCAAGTTCATCTCTTCTGACCTCTTCGCAGACCTCGTAAAGCCGGGGGTCTCCCAGAAGCAGTATCTCTCTTTCCATGTGATTACCTCCTCTTTAGGGCGCGGGCCGGGGCTGGAGCTGCTGCTCATCGCCACGCTCGCGCTGCTGCTCCGGCCGGGCATCGGCATTCTGCCTTGCGGGCTTCTGAGCCTGGGGATTCCTATGCTTGTGCATCTCAAGAGCGAATATGGAGCCTGTCCCGTCGAGGGTCAGGTCCTTGTTGATGAGATTCTTGTACTCGGGATCGCTGATGTAGCTGTCCACCATCTTCTTGAAGTTTGGATCCTGCAGGACCTGCTCTTTGGCATCCTTAAGGGCGTTCTTGTCTATCTTTACGCCGGGCTCGGCGTGGGAAGCCAGCTCGTGGGATGCGTATATGGTCGCCAGATGCTCGGAAGTAAAGTACCGGTTGAGCGGCCCGCCCGAAGTCAGTGTATTGATGGAGCGGTTGATCTGATACTGGGCTGCTCCGATTGTGTGGCTGTTGGAGCGCTTTTCGATCTCCTTGCCCAGAGCTGCCATCTTTCCGTCCCTTGCCATCTGCCTGAAGACCTCGCGGTCCTTCTCGTTGCTCATGGCGCGGCTGAATGCCGAGCCTCCCTTGAAGAGCTTGGCTTTTGTTTCCTCGAGGGCCTCGGGAGTGATAAGGGCGTTGCGGTCTCCCTTTGAAAGCAGCCTTGCCGCCATAACAGCGGCGCAGGCGTCCTCGGAGAAACCGACCCTCAGCTGCCTCTTGGCTTCCTGGCGTATCTCGGCGGCGGTCATCACCTTTCCCTGCATGCGCTCAGGGGTAAAGCTTGAGGGAGAGACCGTCCTTTTGGGGTGGGCCCGGTTTATCTCCTCGCAGTAGGCGCTGAACTCGTGGGCGGGCATGTATTCCCTGAGCACGCACATGGCCTCCTTGACCAGGAGTATTCCGAGGCCTCCGTCGCGCTCCAAAAGCGCGTCTTCCGAGGTGTCGGCGTCTTCCCTTGCAAGAGGATCGAAGGGCTTGCCTCCGTCGAGGAACTGGATAACGACTCTTAACGGATCTTTCAGGACCTCGCAGCGCACCTCGGCGGGCCCCACCGAGGGGTCGTAGGCGTAGCTGGATATGTTGACGAATATCTCCTCAACGGCCAGCCTGATCTGCATGAGAGTGCGGTGGTCGCAGCAGCCGCAGTTCTCAAGGCGGCTGAGTACGAAATTATTAACAAGGCCAAGGTTTCTGACCTCGGCATTAATGGTCAGGCTTTCCATTTCGTTATCCTTCCCCTTTTATATGAACCTGAACAGACGGGTAAAGCCTGTGACCTCGAGCACTTCCATGATGGACTTGTCCACGTTTTTCGCGGACAGGACGCCGCCCCTGCGGCGCAGGTCCATGTATATGCGCTTGAAGGCTCTTAGGCCGGCGCTTGATACGTACTCAAGCTTTTCCATATCCAGGGTCAGCTTGTCGAACTGGCCCGCCACGTCGACGAGGACCTTTTCGGCCTCGGCGGCGTTGCCGGCGTCTATGTAGCCGTTGAGCTTGAGCTCCGCTTCGTTGCCGTGCTTAATGAGGCTGATATCCATACTCATTTCCTAGTTCTCCCCCCCCTGTTTCATTGGTCTTTTGTATCTCTATGGGTTCTTCGGGAGCCTGCTCTTTGAGGCCTGCGGCGTTTTTTTTTTGCGTTCAGCTGAGGGTGAGCTTCGCCTTTTCCATCGCCATGACTATGTAGGGTATCACGACGATGTGGAGTATGATGCCGGGGATCGCGTTGGTGAAGGCTCCCGCTATGAAGAGGGCCATGGGGAACTCGGTGCCCGAAAGGCCCGCCAGTATGAAGCGGGCGGCTCCCCAGACCAGCCTTCCAGTTATCATGGCGACTATGAGGGAGATGTATATGCTTGAGGTCTTTTTCGGAAGTGCCCTGTACATGAGGCCCGCGACGGCCCCGTAGGCCGCCAGCTCGAAGGTCATCGCTACGGCCGTGGGGTACATGGCCGGCATGCCGAAGAGCAGGGAGCGCAGTATGGGAGCTGTGAGGCCCACCAGCATGCCCCACTGCCAGCCGCAGACGAAGCCGCAGAGCAGCACGGGAATGTGCATGGGCGAGAGCATGGCCCCTATCTGGGGGATCTGCCCGGTGATGAAGGGCAGGACCAGGGCTATGGCAAGGTAAAGGCCCGAATATGTTATCTTCTGTATTTTCTTGCTCATAAAAGACCTCACATCGCTGAGGCGTAGGATCCGCTGTAGGAGCTTCCGGCTTCGGCCGCCAGGGCCTTGAGGGCTTCGTCGGGATCCACGTCTTCCATCTGGTCGGGATACATCATCTTGGCGAGGTAGAGCATGGCGGCGGTGCGCCCCGCGTTGGTGGAGAGGAGCTTTTCGGAGAGGACCAGCACCCTCTTTTCCCTCACTGCGGCGGTGTCGCCCAGGCCCGGCCTTGAGGCTATGTCCTGAGCAAGGCTCTTCGCGGCGGCCCCGTCGAGGGCTCCGCCCTCCATCACTTTCACTATGACGTCGGGGTTCTTGCGGCCTATCCAGCCGTCGTCGACGGTCAGGTTCTCCTCGAGCAGCTTGGCCGAGACGTCGTAGGCTCCCGCCCCGGTTATGAGCTTGTGCTCTCTCGCGGTCTTATATATAGTGCGGTGGTCTTCGGGGGTCTCCCAGTAGACGTAGAGCCTCTTGCACTCGAAGAGGGCGCCCAGGCGGGAATCCAGGAGGGTCAGATAGTAGGTCTGGACGCTGTCCGCGACCTCTCCCTTTTCGTCAACGCCCAGCTTGTCGGCGTCGTCGGCGGGGACGGTCTCGGTCGCTGTCCTGTCGGTCCCCTCGCCTTCGGCGTTCACGGTCTCCCCTTCTCCAGGGACCGGGGTCGGAAGGTCGGAATCGCCTTCGCCGGGTGCGGCAAGGACGGTCTCTGCCTCGGGGTTTATCTCTCCGCTGCTGTCTGAAGAGTATTCGCGGCGCTGTGTATCCTCGGGCTCCGTGTTTACGGAGGGCTGGACGGGTTCAGCGGGCTCGGCGGGAGGCTCCTCGGGCTGCTGAGGCTCGGGCTCTTCTTTGGGAGGCTCGGGGTCTTCGGGCTTCTGCTCCTCGGGCTTCTTTTCTTCGGGCTCTTTGGGCTGAGCCTTCTGAGGCTTCTTCGGAGCTGGCTTTTCGGGGACCTTTTCCTCGGGCTTCTGCTCTTCCCCGGGAGGCTGGGGCTCCTCTTTGGGAGGCTCTTCCTTCGGGGGCTCGGGCTCCTCTTTGGGAGGCTCCTCCTTCGGGGCTTCGGGCTCCGGCTTTTCCGGCTCCGGGGCCTCGGCCGATGCCTGGGTCTCCTGAAGGACGGGCTCCTGCAGCAGCTCGGGCTGCACCAGGGTGGTCCTGGTCCTGCAGCCGCAGAGCGATATGACCAGCAGATATGCGATTATGGCAAGTTTAAGCTTTTTCAAGGCTCGTGCTCCCGCAAAGGCAGTCTATGTATCTCATTTTGAATCTGGTCAGCCTGTCCGCTCTATCATACAGCAGCCCGGCTGTGGTGTCCAGCAGGGCGCGGGCGGCCTCCCTCTGTTCCCCGCTCATGGGGTGGTCGCTGTACCTGGCTTCCTGCCAGATGGGGACCATATCGGAAAAGGCTTCGGCGTAGTCTTCGGAGGTCATTTCCCTCACGGCCCCTTCGCAGAGCGAATAGGGCTGATTCTTCGTGTCGAGGCCGGCGCGTTTGAGCCAGTCAAGGGTGTGGGAGAAGAGGGCGCAGATGGCTTCGGAATCGGAGGGGACGGCGAAGGACGCCAGCCTCTCTTCGGTGAGGCGCCTTGCCCTCGTGAATATGAGGAAGGGCAGAAACGGGACGGTAAGGAGCAGCAGCACAAGCAGCGTCAGCAGTATTATGCGCAGGTAGTCGATCCTTTCGGGAAGGGACAGCTCCTTTTCGTTTTCGGTCTGCTTTTCGAACTCGCGTATATCGTTTTCCGCGGTCTTGCCCGGATCGGTCAGCTCCTCATGCTGCCTCGACTCCTGCTTTATGTCTTCGGTGACAGTCTCGGGCTCTTCGAACTGTTCGCTGAAGCCCGAAGCGATGACGGCGAAGCGGTCCCTCAGCTGTTCGGAATAGTCTTCGACCGCCCTGTTCGGGGAGGGGGCGATGATGAAGACCGCGAGGGCTATGAGGGAAGCTCCCGCCAGCACGGCGGCTCCCCCCTTCATGTCGCCTCCCGAAGAGACGGCGAGGGCCGCGATCACGGCCGCGAGCAGCAGGTTGGCCCAAAGGCCCGGGGTGACGCCGAAGTAGGCTTCGAAGGCGGCAGCGGCTATGAACATGAGGCCGATAAGAGGACGGCTCTTCCAAAGCGACGCCGCGGCTGCGAGAACAAGGGCGATGAGCAGCAGGCATATTGCGAAGACCGGGGAGCCTTCGGAAAGTACGGGCGCGAAGTAGTCGTAGGCGTAGGAATTCACCGCTTCGCTGGCCTGAAAGACGCGGTTCGCCAGCAGCATCAGGCCTTCCCTCAAAGGCTCCGAGACTGCGAAGGAAAACAGGACCGCCGAAAACGTTACGACCCGAAGCGACCCCGCCCTGCCTTTGGGAAGGAGGGAGAACGCCGCCGCGGCAAGAAGGCCTGCGATTAGAGGAAGAGGCCTGAACCCCAGGCTGAGCATACTGCCGAAGGCTATGGCAAGGCTCAGAAACAGGGCGCAGGAAGGCGCTGCTTTGAGCAAAGCCTTGAGAGCCCCGCTTTCGGGCGCTTCGCTATGCATTTTCAGGACCGGGGCGTCGGTCATTAGGGCCTCCTAAAGCTCGATACAGCGCAGCTCTTCAGCGTAGTTTTCCGGGGTAAAGCAGAGGGTGTATATGCCCGGCACGTCGGGGCTGGGCGATGCCGACAAAACGGTCACCCTGTTCCCCCTGCCGAAGGACTGGGCGTCGTAGGGCACGCGGCTGCTCACCACAGCTGCGTGGGCGTATGGTATCTCGGCGAGAAAGCGGCTGAGCAGGCCGTCGTCCTCCTCCCATGAAAGGGCCAGGACGTCGCTCTTAAGGGCCGAAAGGTCCTCTTCGGACGCGATCTCCCTTGCGGCGAACTGCCCCGCCTCAGCGAAGGCCGCCGCGTGGACTATGCCCTCCCCAACGAGGGCGTGTGATATCGAAAGGAACACCTCGGCCATGGCGTCCGCCTTTGCGGGGTCGACGCTCTCCCCTTCGCCAAGCAGGTTCCTTAAGACCAGCAGACTGTGGTTGACCACAGGAAGCCCCAGCTCCCTCACCAGGAGCTCGTCGGATTTCTGGGAGAGCTTCCAGTGTATCTGGCGTATGGGGTCGCCGGGCAGGTATTCCCTTATGGCGAAGGTCTCGCTGGGGTCGCTGCCGGGCCTTGTCTGGGAGTAGGCCTCGCCCTCGCTGATGACGGTGGTGCTCTCTTCGAGGGTCACCGAGGGGAGGAAGAGCCGGGGCTCCACCGTGAGGAACTCCTCTTCGCAGCCGAGGGGCTTCGAGCGCCAGAGGCCGAAGAAGTCTTCAGCCCTCGCTTTTGCCGTGAACCTCAGGGTGCCGCAGCGCTTAGCGTATATGTCGAACTCAAAGGGCCTTCTGCCCGGTATCCTTGAAAACTCAGTCTCGGAGCGCTCCCCAGTAAGGCCGTTTAAGCAGCTCACCCTGCCGCTTACGCGGAAAAAAGGCCTGAGCTTTCCGGCGGAAAGAAAGGCCTTGAGGGCGCTGCCCTTCTGCGCTTCATCGGGAAGCGTGAGGGAAAGGCTCATTCCCCCTGCCCCGCCTTTGGCCAGGGCTATGGAGATCAGCGGCAGCAGCGCGGACGCCGCGAGCACCGTCAGGGTAGCCGCGTTGTTTTCAAAGAGCCAGAGCAGAGCCGCCGCGGCGAGCCACAGGGCAAGGCCCATCCATCTCTTCCGCATGTCAGTCCTTCGCCCCGTCGGGGACGGGAACGCTTCTTAAGAGCTCTTCAAGCACCTGCTCGGCGGTGACTCCGGTGAGCTTGGCCTTCTTGGTAAGTATGACCCTGTGGGCACAGACGTCGGAAAAGACCTCCTGCACGTCTTCGGTTATGACGTAGTCCCTGCCGTTAAGATAGGCGCAGGCCTTGGCCATGCGGTCTATGAAGAGCACCCCTCTGGGGCTTATGCCTATCTCGGTCATGGCGTGGTCCCTCGAAGCCAGGGCGAGGCGGGTCAGGTACGAAAGTATGCTGTCCTTCGAGGTGACGGCCCTGACCTCAGACTGCATGCGGCGCACGTCTTCTCCTGTCACTGCCTGGCGCACGTTCTCGAGGGGATCCCGGTTCTGCCTCAGGCGCAGCAGATCCATCTGGGCCTCGTAGTCGGGGTAGCCTATGGAAAGGCGCACTAAAAAGCGGTCCATCTGGGCGTAGGGGAGCATCTGGGTGCCCGCGGTGCCCACGTTGTTCTGGGTCGCAATGACTATGAAGGGCTTCTTGAGGGGATAGGTCTTTCCGTCGACGGTGACCTGCCTCTCCTCCATTGCCTCGAGCAGGGCCGACTGGGTCTTGCTGGAGGTGCGGTTTATCTCGTCGCCCAGAAGCAGATTGGCGTCGTTGACCACTCCCGGCTTGTACTCGAAGGCCCCGGTGTCCTTGTTGTACACCGAAAATCCTATGATGTCGCTGGGGAGCACGTCGGGGGTGAACTGTATCCTGTGGTAGTTGAGGCCCAGGGTGCGGCTCAGGGCGATGGCCATGGTGGTCTTGCCCACGCCGGGGACGTCGTCCAGCAGTATGTGGCCGTCGGAAAGTATGGCCATCAGCAGCTTTTCGATGACTTCGCGCTTGCCCGAGATGGCTTTTTCGACTTCTGAGATTATGAGTTCAAGGTCTTTGTTCATGGCGCACCGCTTTTTAAGGGCTAAAGGCCCTTCCGTTCATAACAGGAAGAAAAGGGGCAGGTTCAGGGCCTGCCCCTTCCCCTGTCTGCGTTTCTATTCTTCTCTGCTGGTTACCAGCATGGTCTTGGTGAGGGGGTCGAAGTCCACGTCGAAGCCCAGGTTGTCGCCCAGGTCGCGGAGCTTGAAGTAGTTGTACTCGCCGATCAGGTAGACGGTGAGATCGCTTACGGCGTTTCCGTCTATCATGACGGTCTGCTTGCTGAGCTTTGTGAGAGCGGAGTTATCCTCTCCGATCTCGAGGTCTCCCTCCTGCATCTCGTAGCCTTCGCCGGTCTTCATGATCATGGTCTTGGTCGCTGCGTCGAAATCGACGGAGAACTGGGAGCCGGTGCCGTTCAGGAGGGCCGCCATGTCGCGGAGCCTGAAGTAATTGTACTCGTCGATGAGGTAGACGTCGGCTTCCTTGAGCTCGCCGTTGACGGAGAGCTTCTGGCTGCTCTTCTTTACCGATGGGTTGGCGACGACGGTGATGCGGCCCTGGGGCTTTGCGTAGTCTTCGGAGACCACGTTGTCAAGCTCCTCATCCAGGAACATCCAGACCACGTCGCGTACGACGGCGGTGGTAATGGTGCTCTTCTCGTTGGCCTCTGCGGCCTCCTTGAAGATGTAGGACGAATCCATGCCGTTGAAGTTGGCGTTGCTGGTGATGACCGCGTAGGTGGCTGCTTCGTCGAAGTCCTTGCCGTTGACCTCGGTCACGGTCACTCTGCCTACTGAAGCGGCCTTGTACCAGGGAGCCTTGTACTCTTCGCCCTGATCGAAGGCCTTGGCGGCGTCGACGGTGTACTTGAGGCCGGATACCTGCATGAAGGAGGCGCAGGCCGCGGCGGTACCGCTGTTATAGGGCAGGGCCTGGGATGCGGCTTCGAGAGCCTCGGCCAGCTGGGCGCCGGTCATGTAGACGACGGCGACCTTGTTGGGATAGGGCAGGACCTGGGCCAGGACCGAAGCGTCGAACTTGCCTTCGGCCACGTCAGCGCGCAGGTTTCCGCCGTTCCAGAGGGCTACCACGTGATCGGCGTCAACGTCCAGCTTGTCGTTTCCCGCGGTGACGTCGTCCTCTTCGAAGAAACCGTTGATCTTGCCGGAAGCGGCGAACCAGCGCAGGGCGTCGGCCCACAGGTCTCCCAGGTTGGTCTCGCCCTTGCGGGCGGCGTCGTCGGCTCCATAAAGCGCAAAGGGAGCGTAGGCTTCGAGGGTGTCGTCGAGCTCGACCACGTTGCCGTGGGCGTCGGTAAAGGTCGATGCGAATACGGGCATCGCTGCCAGTACCAGTATCAGGCTGAGAGCGACGGCGGTTCTGAGAAGTTTTCTAAAGTCTTTCATAAATTCCTCCGTTGTTGCAACGGCCCCGGATCCGCGTCAGGGCCTTCTGGTTCCGCAGACCTGATACATCCTCTCATCGGATATCATCACGTCCACGTCGAAATACTTGCCGAAAAGCTCCGCCATACTGCGCTCGTCTATGAGTTCCACCGACACCCTGCTCGCTGAACCCGAGTGGTGTCCGACCAGCTTTTCCCTGCTCATACCGTGGGCGACGGAGAGCCTTCCGCCGGGCCTTGTGAGAGCTGCAAGTCTCTCTATGAGGAGCCCGGGATCGGGAAAGTGGGGAAAGGCGTTGTAGACCATGACCGCGTCGAACTGCCCCGCGAAGGGGTAATCCTCCACATCGCCGGTGATTATCAGGGCCTCGGGGAATTTCGTCCGGGCGATCTCGGCCATTTTGGGGGAGATGTCTATGCCGGTAACTGAAGCGGCGCCCCGCAGGAAATAGTCGGGGATCAGGACCCCGGTCCCGCAGGCGACGTCCAGCACGTCCATGCCCTCCTTTATGCCCCAGTTGTCCAGTATGGTCTTTATGATCTCTTCGTCGCGGACCATATCGTCGTCCCACCGGGAGGCCCAGCGGTCAAAGAACTCTATGACGTCTTTTTTATCCATGGGCGGTTCTTTCTCTTTGACAGAATACCTTAAGGCAGACACAAAAAGCGCGCGCTGTCTCTTCTGAGAAAGGCGCACCTTCATGGCACAGTTCTGTCGTTCGGATCTTAAGTGTTTACGGGGGCGCTTCAGCGCCTTGCGCATGCTTCAGCCTGCTCCTTAAATCTATCAATACTTGCAGGGATTGTCAACAGAAGTTTGCCGAAGCGGCGGGGAGGCCGCCCGCGAAGTTAAGGCTCCGTTTATTCGGCCATCGAGCGGTATTTTTCGCGCAGAGGGGCGTAGATGGACCTGTCGGCCAGGGCCTTAAGACCCGGAGTGCCGTACCTGTCCCAGTATCCGGCGTCTTCTTCCATAGACATGGCGAAAAGGCAGTTTTTCCTCATGAAATCTTCGTCAAAGGCGAGGCCGTTTTCTTCGGCGGAGGCCCTGAGGGTCGCGAGGTAATCGTCAAGATAGGCCGAGATCGCTTTTTTTACGCACCCAAGGGAATCTTCTCCGAAGGCCTTTTGAGCTTCGCTTGCCAGGCTCTTCAGCATAAAGACGGTCTGCTGTTTTGAGCTCTCGCTGTGGGTCGGGAAGCGGTATTCCTCATGCCTGTCCCCCTTAAAATCAGGATCGTATTCCTCAAAGCACTCTTTTCTCTGCTCCGCGGTCATGCGGGCGGGACGGAGAAAAATGTCGAAATAGCAGCGGTCCGACCCCTCCTGGGCCAGGGTCCTGCCGAGGTTTACGATAGCGGTGGGAGCGTAGGACTGCCAGAGGGGCGGATGGACCTCCTCGCAGTAGGCGACGGCCAGCTCCCTGTGCCCCCTGTCTATCATTTCTTTTACAAAGGGACAGAAGGTGGTGTCGTGGGAATCCCGGCAGGGGTCGACCTCGTAGAAGCTCCCCTCGGTCGCGGTGTCCTCGTCGTAGCCTCCGTTGTAGTATTTGGCGAAGTTGTAGAGATTGGTCTTCATGCCGAGGGACAGGTGGGTCTTCCTCAGGTCTTCTCCCCTCTGCACGGCAAAGCCCGCGAGAGCCCTCCTCACGGCGGCTTCCCCCTCTATGCCGTACTCGCTTATGAGGCCGGCTCCAATATACATGTAAAGCAGCGAGAGTCCCCTGCTGCTGTTCTCGGAATTCATTATTGCTTTGGTGTTCATTTGCTGAGTATCCTCGGTTTCTTTGAATCGATCTCGCCGGATCGGACGGGCTTTGCATTACAGCGCCGCGGTCTGAACGGCGGCGCATTGTCATTGCGCCAAAAACTGACCGGCATCACGCATCATAACGCCGCGGTATGACCGGTGTCCCGCGCCGTAATGATTATATCCCCCCTTCCCTCCCTTTTCAACGGCTGAAAGGCCCGGGGCTTCAGCGGGAAAGACCTTATAAAGCTTAACTGAAATGATGATGAAACTCGTTTACTTTATACGCGTTTGGACATATATTAATGGTGAGCGGCATACGCGGCGCAAAGCCGCAAAACATCAGCCGAAAAGGAGGAAAAACATGCCCTGCACCACAGTACTGGTAGGAAAGAAAGCAAGCAACGACGGATCCACCATGGTCGCCCGCACCGAAGACGCCTTCTATGCGGTCAAGAAGCTCATAGTCGTCGAGCCCAAGGATCAGCCGAAGAAGTATAAGACCGTGACCTCGCACCTCACCATCGAGCTCAGCGAAAAGCCCATGCGCTACACTGCCTGCCCCAACGTCGACCCCAAGATAGGCATCTGGGCAGCGACGGGCATCAACGCAGCCAACGTAGGGATGACGGCGACCGAGACCATCACCTCAAACCCCAGGGTCCTCTCGGCAGACCCCCTGGTCAGGCTTCAGAAACCGAAGAAAAGAGGCGAAAAGGAGATCCCGGGAGGCATAGGAGAAGAAGACTTCGTGGTACTGGTGCTGCCCTACGCGAAGACCGCTAAAGACGCCGCGGCAAGGCTGGGCGCCCTGCTTGAAAAGTACGGCACCTACGAGATGAACGGCATCGCCTTCAACGACGAGAACGAGTGCTGGTGGCTCGAGACCATAGGCGGACACCACTGGATAGCCAGGAGGGTCCCCGACGATATGGTGGTCATAGCCCCCAACCAGTTCGGTCTGGACGAATTCGACCTGGACGACGCCCTCGGCGCCCAAAAAGACCACATGTGCTCGAAAGACATGAGGGAATTCATCGATAAGAACTTCCTTGACCTCAACCAGGGCGGAAAATTCAACCCCAGAGACGTCTTCGGCTCCCGCAGCGACAAAGACCACCTCTACAATACCCCCAGAGCCTGGTTCATGGGCCGCTACCTCTGCCCCTACAGCCACAGCTGGGACGGCGAGAACGCCGAGTTCAAGCCCGAGAGCGACAATATCCCCTGGGCGCTGGTCCCCGACAGGAAGGTAGCCGTTGAGGACGTCAAGTACCTGCTCTCAGGCAACTTCCAGGGCACGCCCTACAACCCCTACTCCGGCCAGGACAACGGCAAGAGAGGTATGTACAGGTCGATAGGCATCAACAGGACCGGAGTCTCTTCGATATGCCAGATCAGGCCCTATGTGCCCGACCCCATCAAGGGACTTGAGTGGATATTCTACGGATCGTCCAGCTTCGACGCGGCCCTGCCCGTCTACACCAACGTTCCCGACATCCCCAAATACCTTAAGAACGTGACCCTGGACTGCGAGACCGACAACTTCTACTGGGCAAGCAGGCTGATCTGCGCCCTCACCGACCCCTACTATGCGAGCTGCATACAGTTCATCGAGCGCTACCAGAGCGCCGTGATGACGAGAGGCCGTCAGATAGTGCTGGAGTACGACGAGAAGATGATGAAGTCGAAGGATTTCAGCCTCACCGCCGAGGCCAACGAGAAGCTGGCCGCCATGGCGAAGGAGGAGACAGCCGACTGCCTCAACAAGGTCCTCTTCGAAGCGACCGCCCGCATGAAGAACGGCTACAACAGGGCCGATTACTAAGAGGAGCAAGCCTTTAGGCCCCGCAGCCTCGGTTCAGAAAACGAAAAGCCGCCGGAGCAGGTCTTCGGCGGCATTATTGTGTGTTGAGGTTTATCCGGTTTGTTGTTTCCCGGTTTATTCGGGATCTTTCGGTGACTCGGCGGCAGGCGCCTGAGTTTCTTCAGCGGAAGCTTCCTGAGTGCTTTTAAAGGTATCGGCCTCTTCGGGCTTCACGGTGTTTTCAGCCCCGGGCTCTTCAGCCTGTTTTTCGTCGGCGCCGGTATTGGCCGCGGTCTCCCCGGCCGCAGTCTTATCTGTCTCCTCGGCCGCAGTCTTATCTGTCTCCTCGGGCAGTTCCCGAACGTTGTCTGAAGTCTCAGCATCATCAGCCTCAGCTGCTGCTTCGGCTGCCTTCAGGGCCTTCTTTTCGGCCCTCTTCTTAAGAACGAAGTAGGCTGTGGCGGCTATGACCATGGTGCAAACGCTGATGATCTGGGCCTGCCTGAAGGGACCTATCCAGAGGCTGTCGGTGCGAAGCCCCTCCACGAAGAACCTCTCCAGCGAGTAGAAGAAGGCGTAGAGGCAGAATATCTGGCCTCCGAACTTGGATCTGCCCTGCTTTCTCTCGTAGAGCACC
>JAFRWQ010000165.1 GCA_017437925.1 Bacillota bacterium | reverse complement strand
GCCCTTCTCGCAGTTGAAGGCGAGGTACTGGATGGAGGAGGAGGTGTAGCTCTGGAGCTCGAGCTTGTCGTTATCGGTGACGTGGTTGAGCTCGTTGGTGTCGGGATCCTGGCAGACGTCGATCTCGCCGGTCTCGAGAGCTACCAGACGGGCGCTGGTCTCGGGCATGTAACGATAGGTCAGGGTCTTGGCCTTGGCCTTCTCGCCCCAGAAGTTCTCGTTCCTGGTCATCTTCAGATAGTCGCCGAACTCATAGGAGTCGAGGACCCACGGACCGGTGCCGATGCCGGTGGCGTCCTTGTCGCCGGCCTCAACAGCCTTCTTGCACATGATGGAGGCGGTGGGCAGGGTCAGCAGGTAGGGGAAGTCCACGTTGACGGTGGCCAGAGTGATGGTGAGATGGGTATCGTCTACGACCTTGATCTCTTCCATGGGCTTGCAGAGAGTGGTGGAGGAGCTGCTGTCCTTGCCGCGCTCAAAGGTCCATGCCACGTCTTCGGTGGTCATCTTCTCGCCGTTGTGGAAGTAGACGTCATCGCGGAAGGTCAGATTCCAGGTCTTGCCGTCTTCAGTGCTCCACTCGGTGCAGATGTTGGGCTCGAGTTCCTTGGTCTGGTTGTTGAAGTCAAGCGGAGTGTCGAATACGCAGCGGAAATAGTAGTTGTGCTGGGTATTGGAGTTCTCCTGGGGGTCAATGTCGATGATTTTGCCGGAAATACCGACGATTATATCATCCTTGAACTTGGCTTCCGCCGGAGCCTGAGTCGGAGCCGGGGGAGTGTCTGCCGGCTTGGTCTCGGCAGGCTTGGTCTCTGCGGGCTTGGTCTCTGCGGGCTTGGTCTCTGCGGGCTTGGTCTCGGTCTTGGAACCGCAGCCGGCCAGCATGGAGACAACAAGCATCACGCAAAGAAAAATCGCTAAAGCTTTCTTCATGTTTTTCTCCTTCTGTTATTTCTAGGATAGGAACTCGCAAAACGGGCATAATATACCCGCGTCACGCAAATATTACAATTACATTACATCAAAATAAACGATTTGTCAAAGTATAATTTCCTGATATTTCCCTCTGAAACGGCAAGTCCCGACACGTAAGTAAATACTTGCACGCTTTTTCATATGCCGAAAACTAAAAAAGGACCGCAGCGGCGTTTAAAATCGTTACGGTCCTACAAAACACTGATCAGCAGATAAATATAAACTTTTTCGTTATAAATACGCGTTGATCTATATCAAATACTTATAGATGCGCCGCTTTACAGCAGGGTCTGGCAGATCTTGAGGTACTCCATGGGGGAGTGCTTCTCGCAGGCCAGAGCCTCGTCGAAGGGCATCTCTATGAGGGTCTCTCCCCTCACCCCCAGGGCGCAGGAATCGGCCTTCTCTTCTATCAATTCGGTCACTCTGAAGCCCAGCCTGCTGGCAAGGACCCTGTCCTTTGCGGTGGGACTTCCGCCTCTTTGTATGTAGCCCAGTATGACGGTCTTGGTCTCGCAGCCGGTCTTGAGCTGGAGTATCTCGGCCAGGGTCTGGGTCGAAAGCTCTGTGCCTTCGGCTTTGAGTATGATGCTGTGGAGCTTGCCTCTTGCAACTCCCGCTTTGATGTTTTCGCAGATCTCGTCGATGTCGGGGACCGTCTCGGGCACGATCACGGTCTCGGCGCCTCCCGCGAGGCCCGCGTGCAGGGCTATGTCTCCGCAGCCCCTTCCCATGACCTCTATTACGGTGGTGCGGCCCAGGGCCGAAGAAGTATCCCTGATATTGCCTATGGCGGATACCACGGTGTTCACGGCGGTGTCGAAGCCTATGGAATACTCGGTATAGGCCAGGTCGTTGTCTATGGTCGCGGGTATGCCGTATACCCTGACCCCGCAGATCTTCGAAAGCTCCATGGCGCCGTGGAGGCTGCCGTCGCCTCCTATGACCACAAGAGCCTCTATGCCGTATTTTTCAAGGAAAGCCGCCGCTTCCTCAAGGCCTTCCCCGGTCTTGAAGCGGTCGCTTCTGGCGGTCCTTAAAACGGTGCCGCCCCTGTGGATGATGTCTGCCACCGACGACACGTCCATCCTGTAGATATTGTCGGTGAAGAAGCCCTCAAAGCCCTGGCGTATGCCGAAGATGTCGATCTCCTTGGCAAGGCATCCTCTTACGACCGCCCTTACGCAGGCGTTCATGCCCGGAGCGTCGCCTCCGCTGGTAAGTATGGCTGCTCTCATTTCTTTACCTCCTGGTCATCATCGAAGAACCTGACTGTGTCGTAATCTCTTATGCGGTGACGGGTCATTATATCATCAAGCGCTTTGCGCTGGTCTTCCTTATACAGTACCACATATTCCCTGCCGTTCAGACAGTGGAAGCGGGCCGAAAAGCCTCCCTTGAAATCCCTTATGTCCTGCCAGTAGTCTATTTTGTCGTAAGGGACGGTGAAGCTGCTGTTGTAGAAGGCTTCGTCTCCCGGGCCCGACCTTATGAAGCTGTGAAGGCCGAAGGCCGCGAGGGCGCAGCCGTAGACGACGGGGAGCCTCATCACATCCTCAGGCTTTAAGGCCGCCATCACGGCGAGAAAGACGAAGAGTATCCTGGAAGCCGCGGTGCCGGGTACCCTGCCCGGGACCTTTATCTTCGGCCTTATCGCGATCAGGCCGTAGAGCTCGACGGCTATTATGACCGCGGCGGGAATGACAAAGACATAGTCTATTGCTGCCATCAGGCGTCGGCCTCCCCTATCCTCTTTATTATGGTCCTTACGAGGAGCTGAAGCCTGGGCGCGGCCTCCTCCCCCGCTCTGTTCACTTCTTCGGAGCTTAAAGGCTGATCGAGGACCCCCGCCGCCATGTTGGTCATAAGGGAGATCCCCAGAAGCGGAAGCTTCATTTGGGCAGCGGTAAGAGCCTCGGTGACGGTGGACATGCCCGCCGCGTCGCCTCCCAGAAGCCTTGCGGCCCTGATCTCGGCGGGGCTTTCGAACTGGGGCCCGGGGAAGAAGAAATATACGCCTTCCCTTAAGGTCATGCCGCAGTCCTTGGCGCAGTCCTTGGCAAGAGCCCTGAGCTTCCTGCTGTACATGTCGGTGGTGTCGAAGAATCTGGGCCCGAATTCTGCCACATTGGGACCCATCATGGGGCTGTCGCCGAAGAGCTTTATGTGATCTTTTATGAGCATCACGTCGCCCACGCTGTAATCGGTGTTTATGGCGCCGGCCGCGTTGGTCACTATCAGCTGCTCAATGCCCAGCAGGGCCAGCACTCTCACCGGTTTGGCCAGCTCTTCGTAGCTGTAGCCCTCGTAGCGGTGGAAGCGCCCCGACATGCAGACCAGCCTTCTGCCTTCGAGGGTGCCGAAGATGAGCTTCCCTTCGTGGCCCGGAGCCGTCGAGATGAGAAAGCCCGGTATCTCGGCGTAGGGTATCTCAAAGCGGTCTTCTATGAGGTCCGCAAGGCCCGAAAGGCCCGATCCCAGTATTATGCCTGTCTGAGGACGGAAGCCTCCCGTCCTTTCCTTTATATACTCCGCGCTGCGGCTGTATTCGTATAAACTGTGATCCATATCGATCTGCTGCCTTTCGCTCAAGACTCTGAGGTGATATAATGGGTCTCGCGGGGGTGACGATTATTATATCATCCCGCGGGCCTCTTTGCAAACAAGGCTCTGCAATATATCGAAAGGACGTAAATTTCAATGGCTTTCAGTTTTTTCAAGAAGAAGAACTACGCGGACGCCGTGTTTTATAACTGCGTTCCCGTCACCGACGACGAGGAGCTGGCCTCCTGCAGCTGGATCGCCGTAAAGGACGGCCGCATCATGGTAATAGGCGAGGGAGACAGCTGGACGGATCTCAAGGGCAGGGAGACTGCGGCCTACGATCTGGGCGGACGCTTCCTTTCCCCCGGCCTCATAGAGGCTTTCGGAGACCCCGCCGGCGAAGTCTTAAGCGACATAGGCCTTAAGGCCGACCCCGCCTGGGAAAGAGAAGACCTGATGAAGGCCGTGGAAGAATATATCGCCTCAGGAGAGGACCTGCCCTACTGCTTCGTGATGGACGCAGGCATGAAGCTCTTCGACGCCAAAAAGCCCGCCGAAGACAATAAAGAAGATGCAGCAAAAGCCGAAGCTCCCGGGAACGCGGAAGCTCCGGCCGAAAGCTTCACCCAGAGGCTCGACAGGGCGAGCGGCGAAGTCCCGACCGTAATAATGTTTGAGGACGGCGTAAGCCTCAGGCTCAACAGCGCCGCGGCTTCAATGGTCACAGAGAGGGCCGACCAGCTCAACGTGACCACCATAAGCCCCGAGCTTGCCCTGGACACCGTCATATCGGTCGATTACTCTTCCAAGGCAGCCCCCCTCATGAAATAGGCCATGGAGCTGGCTCAAAAAGGATATACCGCCGTCTGCGGGACTCCCGAAAACAGCACGGTCGCCAAGCTCTACAAGGATCTGCTCATAGACTCGGTCAGCTGCGGCATGCTCAAGCAGCGCTACCTGGGCTGCACCGTATATAAGAGGATGATAGCCCCCTCCGCCGCTGTATATGCCCTGAACCGGGCCAGGACCGAATGCATGGAGCTTGACGGTAAAATACTTTATGACAACTTGTGCATAAAAATGAGCTCTGAGAAAGGCGCTTTCTCTTACTTCAGCGGCGATTACCTGCACAAACTGCTGGAGGACGCTGCTGACAGAGGCTTTTCGGTGCGCATTAACGCCCTCGATAAGCAGGCTGCCCTCACCGCTGCCGATGTGATGGGAGAGCTCTCCGCCTCATACAAAAAGCAGAGCTTTACCCTGCTCTGCGCCGAGATGCCGACCGAAGAGGAGCTTAGCGAGGTCTTCACCGGAAACATCGCCCTCTTCCCCATCGGAGGACCCGAAGACAAGGGAGGAGACGAGGGCTTTCAGCTAAAGACTTTAAACGCCGCCAGGACCTGCGCCGTATCTGCCCTCTTGGGAGCCCTCGAGGAAGGAAAGCTGGCGGATCTTGCGGTATTTGACAGGGACCCCAGAACCCTTGAAGCGGGCGAGGAGCCCAGGGCCTGCATGACAGTTCTCTCGGGCGTTCCCGTATACACCGAAGGCGAAGACAGCCTCGAAAACTGGACGGAAGTCATGAAGGCCCAGCTCGACAGCTTCGCCGCCGATTTCGCGGAGCTCATGCCGGAGAACGACATCGAGGACGGAGAGTCCGCCGAATTCGAAGAGAGCGCGGAATTCGGGGAAAGTGAAGAGCTCGGAGAAGACAGCGAAGACACGGAAGGCGACGGAGCGGATGTTCCGGAAAGCTAGATACTGCCTTAACGCAAAAAAAGGCTTATAGGACGAAACGTATTTGCAAAACCGCCGGAACCGTTGATCTTTCAACAGTCCCGGCGGTTTTTATATGCTTGTTCGGCGCCTTGCGGCAAGGCTTTCCGTATTTACTTCTCGTAGCTTTCCTTAAGCTTCTTGAAAGCGGCGACGGACCTTGCGGCAACGTCTTCGGGCACGCAGAGGGCGACTCTCACATAACCCGGGAAACCGAATCCCCCGCAGGGGACCAGGATAAGACCCATACCGGCCGCCCGCCTGCAGAATTCCGTTTCTTCCCCGAGTGTCTTGACCATCATGTAGAAGGTGCCCTGAGGCCTGGTGCAGACGTAGCCCATACCGGTCAGTGCGCTGTATAGCAGATCCCTGTTCTTCCTGTAGAGCCCGTTGTCCGACTGCATATGGGCGCACTTGACAAGGGCTTTCTGGAAGAGCGAGGGAGCGGTGCTGACACCAAGAGCCGACGCGGCACCGGATACCGCGGGATAAAGCTTTGCGAAGTCTTCATTTTCGGAGGGTATCAGCACATAGCCCACCCTTTCGCCGGCTATGGAAAGGGATTTGCTGTAGGAATAACAGATGATGGTGTTCCTGTAGAAGTTGGCCGTAAAGGGCACTTCCACATCGTCGAGGAGTATCTCCCTGTAGGGCTCATCGGAGAGCAGGAAGATGGGCCTTCCGAATTCCTCCGATTTCTTCTCCAGTATCTCAGCCAGCTTCTTAATGTCTTCGGAGGGGTATATCATGCCGGAGGGATTGTTGGGAGAATTCAGGATAAGACAGGCTGTTCTGGGAGTCAGAGCCTTTTCTATCGCGTCAAGATCGAGCCTGAAATCAGGCTCCAGGGTCCTGATCTCAACGACCTTAAGGCCGGCTCCTTCCGCCATGATCCTGTAGGGAGTGAAATAAGGGGCGATCAGAGCGAGCTCATCGTCCTCGCCCGCCTTCACCGCGTTCAGCACAGCCGCTATGGCGGGAGCGGCTCCCGCGGTCATGAAGATGTTCCTGCAGGTATAATTCGTGCCGAATCTGCGGTTGAGATCCTCGGCTATTGCAGTCTTTGCGGCTTCGTCCCCGCCGGGAGACAGATAGGTGTGGAGCCCGATCCTGTCTTCCTCGTTGAGAAGGCGTATCAGCTCCTGTCTGAATTCTTCGGGCATAGGCACAGCGGGCGCTCCGAGGCTGAAATTAAAGATATTCTCCTTGCCTACTTCCTTTTCCCTTGCCTTGCCGAGGGCGGAAAAGACCAGTATCGGGGAGGGGGCGTTTCCTAAACCGAGCATTTTCTCGGAAACCATGGTCTGACCTCTTTTCTTCAGTCTTCTAATCGATATCTCTGTTTACGACTTCGGGCGGCTCGTCCAGCTTTTCGGGATGGGTCAGATAATACCTCACCTTCTTGAAAATGGTGGCGTAGTAATGGCCGTCGCATATCCTCTCGTCGGTGTTCCACTTCATGTCCAGGTACTTTTTAACGACCACATTGCCCTCGCTGTCCAGCTCCCTCTGGGTGCGCTTGGCTCCGAAGGCGCAGAACACGGGCACGGTGCCGAAATCGTACAGGTGATGGGTTATGGGCGGTATGCCCAAAGAACCCATGGAGGTTATGAACATGGACCCGTGGAAGGGGCTGAGATCGGTGAGGAATTGGGGCAGCAGGCCGAAGTAATCGAGGAAGGACAGCAGCCTGAACACCAGCCTGAACAGCAGGCGGGGGATGTAGTTCAGAGTGTTGACCAGCTTGTCGAAGCCCTCGTCTTCTCCGGTGATGGTCCTCTTCAGGGTCTCGTCGTACTTTCTGTAGACATCGTCGGAGGTGTCATAGGGCGAGAGATTCACCTTTATGCACTCCTCCTCGGCGTTGAGCTCCATGGACTTCTTGACCATCATGTTGACTATGATGGTGTCGTCGTGATTGTAGACGGTCTGGCCGACGAAGAAGCGGTTGAGGCCGGGGTATTCCGCGACGCACCTGACGTAGGTGGCAATGATGGCGTGGGTAAGGCCGTAGTGCTTGAGCCCTTCCCTTCTCTTCTGATGCACGTACTTTTCAAGGTTAGAGCACTCGACGGAGAAGGTGATGTGGTTGTCGGCCCCGTTCCTTATGGGCATGATGAAGCCTGCCACCCTGTCCATGGGGTTGCGGGTCCTGAGCATCCTGCCGTCGGGCCTGTCGCCGGGCCTCATGCGGTAGGGATCCCCTTCCTTGTACGGGGGCATAGCCTTAGCCGCAAGCATGGTGAGTATGACGCCCAGAACTATAGCGCAGTCCGCGACGACTATGGGGGTGCTGCCGGCTGCCAGTTGGGCGAAGAGACTGCGGAACCTGCCGTCAAGGCAGAAGACCGCCAGAGGCACTATCCACGAGAGCAGCGCCCACAGCATGGTCCTGAAGTGACCCCTGCAGGTCGCGCAGTAGATCACTGCCTGCAGTATGCAGAACAGTATGCTGATAGCAGTCATTGCTTGGGACACGCCCAGATGGGCGGCCCTGTCGATAAAGACGATGGCAAAGAGCACAAAGGGCACTCTGGTCACGTAAAATCGCTTCTCCGTCATGAAAAGCAGCTGACATGCGAGTAATATATTTGCCGCGACGGGGAGCAATATACGGACGACTACTACCATGACGCCGGCCCGGTCCGCATTTCCGTGGCTGACGATTCGCGCGACCGCTGAGACCAGCATGAGAAGCGCTGCGAGCCTGACCGCGATGTTTTTGCGGTCGGCAAAATAAGTAGTAATGTTTTTCATGTGTCTATTTAACCACTCTCAGGACATTTTTTCAATACGATAAGGCCTGCCGCAGTAAACAAGCTTAAGCGAAGCATCACAGGCCTTTTATGCTTTCATAGGCTTTTTTAACGCCTTCGGTGTCTTCTGACTCGCTGAGCAGCATGTATCTCGCGCTGCCCTCCTGCCAGCCGAGCCTTTGCCATATCGGGCCCGAGGCGTTTATTGTTTCAAGCAGAGCCCCGCTGTCAAGCTTTTCCTCATATGTCTTTTCGCCGTACAGCCCCGAAAAGTCGTCTTTGAGCTTCGAAGCTCGCAGTGTGTATTCGGAGCCGTCAAGTTTAAAGGATATGTGGGCCAGATCCCCCGAGATGACCGAAAATCTCAGGTCTTCGGCGCCTTCGGGAAGGACGATCT
>JAFRWQ010000164.1 GCA_017437925.1 Bacillota bacterium | reverse complement strand
CATCGCTAAAGCTCTACGGAACCACGCGACTATCGCGTGGTTTTCTTGATACAAAAAACTCCCCCCGCCGAAGACCCGGCGGGGGGAGCTGACTCGCTCTATACTCTAAAGAACTACTCGATGGTTATGAGCTTCTTCTGCTCGACCTTGGGCAGGGCCTCCTTCTTGGGAACGAAGAGCTTGAGCACTCCGTTCTCGAACTTGGCGCTGATGTCCTCTTCGGTCAGATCCTCGCCCACGTAGAAGCTTCTGCTGCAGGTGCCGTAGAACCTCTCGCGTCTGATGTAGCGGGAGCCCTCTTCGCCCTCGTTGTTCTCCTGGGTGACCTCGGCCTTTTCGTTGAGGTAGCCGTCCTTGAGCTCGGCGCTGACGTTTTCCTTGCTGCAGCCGGGCAGCTCGATATCAAGCTGATAACCGTTTTCTTTCTCTTTCACATCGGTCTTCATGAGAGTTACAGGGGTCATTCCGGCCTGGGGAGCTCTCCTGTCGCCGAAGAAATCATCGAAAAGATCGTCTCTGAAAAGTGTAGGCATAAACATTGTTTTTTCCTCCTTTATCATCTCGCCCGTTTCAGCGGAGATCGTCTTTGTTTTTACGAAGATCCTCGCCGCGTCCGCGGACTGTGTTTTGACTTGCTTGCGGCCTCTTCTTCGGGGCCGGCTGATTCACCTGTTCTTCGGGGGAGGACTCCTGCCTTCCGGCTCCGATCCTCTTCATCCCCTCGGGACGATTATGTTATAACACATCTGTTAGCACTCGTCAATAGTGAGTGCTAACAATTTCGGTGAAGATTTCTTCACAATTAGCGGGCAGTTTTTACATTTCGAAGGTCGGACGAAGGCAGAAACGCGCATGCCCCTGTTTTGCGGCTCAATATTCCTGTATACGCTGATATTTGAAATAAACATGTGACAGTTTTTCTGAAATCAACAAAAAACGTCACCGATTTTCTTGATGATCGGTGACATTTCGATCAGTCCTTCAGGCTCCACAGGCCTATCTCGCCGTTCATGAAGGCTGTGATCATGTGGCTTGTCAGGGCTATGTGGCTGGGAGTGTAGCACTCTTTGAGCTCGTCCCTGCTGTACCACCTGGCGGAAGCCAGCTCCACCCCGTCGGCGTGGGCGTCGCCCCCGTCCAGCTCGCAGAGGAAGCCGCAGAGAAGGCTCGAACTCATGGCCCAGGGCTGGCTCCTGTAGAAGGTGAGCCTCTTGACTCTGATGCCCACTTCCTCCATGACCTCTCTGTGGACGGTCTCCTCGATGGTCTCCCCTATCTCGCAGAAACCTGCCACCAGGGCGAAGTTGCCGGCCCCGGGACGGTTGTAGCGGGTGCAGAGTATGCGGTCGCCGCTGATGACTCCAACGATGACGCAGGGATTGATGCGCGGAAAGATCATATTGCCGCACTCGGGGCACTTCATCATGCGCTCGGCGCCGTCGTGGACCAGGGGAGCCCCGCAGCGTCCGCAGAAGCGCTCGCTCTCGTACCAGTTGTTGAGATGGTAGGCGGTGGAGAGGGCGTAAGCCCTGTCGAGGGGGAAGCACTCCCTGAAGACGTTGATATCCTCGTAGGAGAAGCCTTCGATCTCAAGGGCGCCCTTCGTTCTGAGAAGGAAGTGATCGTCGCCGTCGATGTCGAAAATGTAGCTGAGATCGGGCTTTTCGCTGTTGACTGAAAGCTCCGCCCCTTCTTTAAGCGCCATGGCCTTAACGATCTCGTCATACCTTGGAAATACGAGGGTACGGCATGAGGCAGCCTTAAGAGAAGCCGCCTGGAGCGCGGCCTCGCTCCCCTCCCCGCTCTCCTCGAGCCTGCAGAGGAAGCGCCTTCCCTGAAAGTGAAGCACCGGGGAAGAAGAAGCCGGCCTCTTTGAAGGGATGTACTGGTTGTTGAGTTTCTTCGGAGCGATCTCCTGTATCATGTCTGTTCCTCGCTTCTTTGCATAAAAAAGGCTCCTTCGAAAGGAGCCTTGGTGGTGCGGTATAATGGACTTGAACCATCACGGTGTTACCCATACGGCCCTCAACCGTACGCGTCTGCCAATTCCGCCAATACCGCGCGTCAACATCAGATATAATAGCACCGGCATTTTGATTTGTAAAGCGGAATTTTTAATATTTTGCGTTAAAACAGTCCGGCGATGAGTCTGACCATGAGCGCTATGCACCAGGCGACCAGGCACTGGGCGGCGATTATGAGGCCTGCCCTCTTCGCTCCGAGCTCGTTCTTTATTGCCGCCATGGCGGCGACGCAGGGAGGATAGAGGAGGCAGAAGGCCGCCATCGCGCAGGCCGCGGGGACGGTCAGCGCGGAGGAAAAGCCGGCTTCAGAACCGAAGAGGACGGTGAGGGTCGCGACGACGCTCTCCTTTGCGGCAAGGCCGGTGACGACGGCGGTGGCGCAGCGCCAGTCTCCGAAGCCCAGGGGCTTAAAGACCGGGGCTATGAAGCTTCCGAGCACGGCCAGTATGCTGGCCGAGGGATCGTCCGTAAGCCTTAAGTCGGTCCCGAAGCTCTGAAGGAACCATATCAGCAGGGTCGCGACGAAGATGATGGTGAAGGCCCTCTGTATGAAGTCCCTCGCCTTTTCCCAGAGCAGCAGGCCCACGCTCTTGGGCGAAGGCATGCGGTAGTTGGGAAGCTCCATCACAAAGGGCACCGCTTCGCCCTTGTATACGAAGCGGTTGAGGAACATGGCGGCGAGTATCCCCACCAGTATCCCGAGGAAATATATGAGCACTATCACCGCGGCGGCGCGGCCGGGGAAGAAGGCGGCGGCGAAGAAGCCCCAGATGGGAAGCTTCGCCGTGCAGCTCATATAGGGAGTGAGCATTATGGTCATGCGGCGGTCCCGCTCGGAGGGCATGGTGCGGCTCGCCATGACTCCGGGCACTGTGCAGCCGAAACCAATGAGAAGAGGCACTATGCTGCGGCCCGAAAGGCCCACTTTTCTAAGGAGCCTGTCCATGACGAAGGCTATCCTCGCCATGTAGCCGGTATCCTCAAGCAGCGAGAGGAAGAAGAACAGGGTCACTATGATGGGAAGAAAGCTTAAGACGCTTCCCACTCCCGCGAATATGCCGTCCGATATGAGCGATCGCAGCACTTCGCTGACCCCGGCGGAGCTCATGGCGGCGTCGGCAGCCTGAGCCTCCCCGTCTATCAGCCCTTCGAGCAGGCCCTGAAGCCCCGCTCCTATGACCCCGAAGGTCAGGTAGAAGACCATGCCCATTATTATAATGAAGACAGGGATCGCGGTGTATTTTCCGGTGAGTATCCTGTCGGCCTCGGCGCTGCGCTTTCTTTCGCGAGTCTCTTTGGGCATGACCACGCAGCTTTCGACCAGCTTTCTTATGAAGGAATAGCGCATGTCTGCGATGGCCGCGGCCCTGTCCATGCCCCTCTCCTCTTCCATCTGAAGCACTATGTGCTCCACGGTCTCCTTTTCGTTTTGGGTGAGATCCAGCGCCTCGAGCACCCTTTCGTCGCCTTCGGCAAGCTTTGTGGCGGCGAAGCGTATGGGTATACCCGCCTTTTCGGCGTGGTCGTCGATCAGATGCATGAGGGCGTGGAGGCAGCGGTGGACCGCCCCTCCGGCCTCGTCCTTGTCGCAGAAATCGAGCCTTCCCGGCTTTTCCCTGAAGT
>JAFRWQ010000163.1 GCA_017437925.1 Bacillota bacterium | reverse complement strand
GGCGTAGGCTATGGGAAGGCGCATGTCGGGAGCTCCCAGCTGGGCGATCACCGAGCCGTCCTCGAATTCGACGGCCGAGTGGACCGCGCTCTCCGGGTGGACCAGCACCTTTATCTTCTCGGCCGGGGTGTCGAAAAGCCAGCTGGCTTCTATTATTTCAAGGCCTTTGTTCATCATGGTCGCGGAATCCACCGTGATCTTGGCGCCCATGGACCAGTTGGGGTGCTTTAAGGCCTGCTCAAGGGTCACGCTCTTCAGCTGCTCGTAAGTATACCCTCTGAAGGGCCCGCCGGAGGCGGTGAGCAGTATGCGCTTTAAGGGGTTTCCCGCGGCGCCCTGCAGGGCCTGGAAAATGGCCGAATGCTCGCTGTCCACCGGGATGAAGTTCACGCCCTTTTCCCTGACGGCCGGCATTATGAGGGAGCCCGCGGCGACCAGGGTCTCCTTGTTGGCGAAGGCTATGTCCCTGCCGGCCCTGATGGCTTCATAGGTAGGTCTGATGCCCATCATGCCGAGAAGCGAGTTGACGACCATGTCGCAGGGAGCGAGGGAGGCCGCTGTCACTATGCAGTTCATGCCGAAGCCGAAGGCGGTCTTCGGAAAGTCCTTCGCCAGTTCCATCGCGTCGCCCATATCGGCGACGGCGGCATAGCGGGGCCTGAACTCCTCCAGCTGCTTTCTGAAGAGCTCCATATTCCTTCCGGCGGTGAGGCTCACGGCGGAGAACTCCTCCGGGTTATTCCTTATTATGTCGAGGGTCTGGGTCCCTATGGACCCGGTCGACCCGAGCACGCATATCTTCTTCATTGGAGGTCTTTCTTTATTATCAGGAATGCAGGTCATCGCTCCGGGGTCCTGCCGCTCGGGGTACCCGCGCTGAGCGGAAGCGTGTCCCCGATGCGGCGGACACGCCCGGCAATACTTCATGCATTTATCGCCGCCAGCCTACCCCATCTTCACAATGCTCAATGCGTAGTAGATGAAGGGCGCGGTGAGGAGGACGGAGTCGAAGCGGTCCATTATGCCTCCGTGGCCCGGTATCAGGTTTCCGTAGTCCTTTATGCCCATCTTGCGCTTAAAAGCCGAAGCTATCAGGTCCCCCGCCTGGGCGAAGGGCGATGCGATGAGGCCCGTGAGGAAGCATGCGGCCGGACTGACGGAACCCTGCAAAAGGCCGAATATCAGGCAGAAGAGCGCGCTCCCCAGCATTCCTCCGACAGCGCCTTCCACCGTCTTCTTGGGCGAGAGCTTGGGACAGAGCTTGCGCTTCCCCAGGAAATAGCCGGTGAAATAGGCCATGATGTCGGTGCCGAAAGCCGAGAGGAAAATGAGCCATACGGCGCTTCCGAAGCGCCTTTCGCATAATATCACGTGGACGCAGAAAAAAGCGATGTAGAGGGCCGCCAGAGCCCCCAGAGGGCCGTCGAACACGTCGTGGTCCTCTTTCACGAGGCTCACGCCCAGAGCCATGGCAGAGGTTATGAAGAGCCAGGCCCCCGATGCGAGGATCAGGGGATCCCCTTCCAAAGCGCCCGCAAACTCTTTAAGGTACACTATGAGGAAGAGCAGCGCGAGGCTCACCCAGCCGGTGATCGCGCAAGGCTCCTTTCCCATGACCCTGAGCCCGTGGTAAAACTCCCTCATGCCCATGAAGGCTATGATGAGGCAGGCGAAAAAGAGCGGCAGTCCGCCCAGCCAGACCAGCGCCAGAAGAGGCGCCATTATGCAGGCCGAGATTATCCTGGTCTTCATTTGATGCCTCCGTATCTTCTGTCGCGGCCCATGTACCAGTCGAGAGCCCTGTCGTATTCTTCTGGAGTGAAATCGGGCCAGTATACGTCGGTCACGTAGACCTCGCTGTAGGCCGTCTGCCAGGTGAGGAAGTTGGAGAGCCTGTGCTCCCCTCCCGTCCTTATGACCAGGTCCGGATCGGGCATATCTGCCGTATAGAGCCTCGCGGACACCGCTGCCTCGTCTATGGCGCCGATTTCAAGCTTTCCCGACTTCACGTCCTCGGCGATGAGCCTCGCAGCCCTCGCGATCTCGGCCCTGCCCCCGTAGTTGATGGCGATGGAAAAGACCAGCCCGCTGTTGCCCACTGTGGTCTCGACGGCGTAAAGAGCGGCCTTCCTCGATTCTTCGGGAAGAAGGCTCAGGTCGCCTATGATGCGCACCTTGACGTTGCTCCTGTTGAGCTCCTCTATCTCGGACTCCACGTACTTTACCAGCAGCCTGAAAATGCCCGAGACCTCGTCCTGCGGCCGCTTCCAGTTCTCGGTGGAAAAGGCGTAGACGGTGAGGTACCCGATGCCGATGTTTCCCGAATGCCTCACGATCTCCCGCAGGGCTTCCATGCCGGCGTTGTGGCCCATGAGGCGTATCATGCCCCTCTCCTTGGCCCAGCGGCCGTTGCCGTCCATTATCATGGCGACGTGGACGGGTAGTTTTTTAACGCTTTCGCTCATGCTCGTCGCCCTCCGGTGGAACAGCGCAAACTGTAAGTACCAAGGCGCCTCCCTCTTCTTTTTGGCCAATGACCATCAGAGGCCCTTCGGGAGCCTCCTTCGGCCGGCCCGCAAAGAAAGGAGCCGCCGTCTTTACACGAAAATCCGCGCCGCGGCTCTTCAAAAGCCGCGACGCTTCGTTCAATTCCAATCCTAAGCAGTCGGGAAAAGGCATTACAGCTCCATGAGCTCCTTGTCTTTCTCCGCTATCATCTTGTCGATATCCTTCATGCAGTTGTCGGTGAGTTTCTGGATCTCGTCCAGCTCGCTCTTCAGGTCGTCCTCGGTGATCTCGCTGTTCTTCTGAGCCTTCTTGAGGGTATCGTTGACATCCCTCCTCAGGTTCCTCACCGCGACCTTGGACTCCTCGCCCATCTTCTTGATGACCTTGGTCAGCTCTTTTCTGCGCTCCTCGGTGAGGGCGGGGATCACAAGGCGGATGTTCCTGCCGTCGTTGGTGGGGTTGATGCCCAGGTTGGAGACCATGATGGCCTTCTCAACGTCCTTCATGCTCTTGGGGTCAAAGGGAGTGATCAGCAGGCTCCTGGGATCGGGGACGCTGATGCTGCAGATGTTCTTGATGGGGGTCGGGGACCCGTAGTAATCGACGCTGATCTGGTCCAGCAGGGCGGCGTTGGCTCTGCCGGCTCTGACGGTGTTCAGGTCCTGCTTGAGGACGCTGAGGGTCTTCTGCATCTTCTCTTTGTATTCTTCTTTGGTGCTGCTCATATTATCCTCCTGTAAAATCCTTCGGTTATATATTACGCCTTCTGCGCTGTAAGGCGGTGTATTCGTTTGATACGGTAATTGATAAAGTTGCTATCGCTGTAGGGTCCGCCGGTTCAATGCAGATCGTATGCGGCCGTAAGGAGATCATTTCGCAGCCTGATCTGACTTCCTACGGAACCTAAAGGCCAATTTGTTAAACATGATCTCTATTATAGGCTTTTCGTTTAACAGTACAGCAGATTTTATCTGTTTCCCCAGCCATTTTACCTGTCAAGCGACAGTTTTCAGGCTTTCGATCCCATTCCGGGACGAGATCGGCGATCATATTGGACGAGATCCGCCCATACTGTTAACTCAAAGCATCTAAAAAGGAATTCGGGTTAACACTCGGTCAGATCGGTTCATTTCTGACCCCGCGAATTGGGACAGCAGCCGATCTTTCCCTTGAGTCACCCCTGTGCTTCTCAGTTGCAAGGGTTCGGCAGGGCTTATACGCTTCTTTAAGCTACTCGACTATGGTACCTAATTCCTCGCC
>JAFRWQ010000162.1 GCA_017437925.1 Bacillota bacterium | reverse complement strand
ATCGTCCTTACCCAGCCTCACTATGCGCTCTTCCGGAAGGCCGATCTCGTTTTTCCATATATCGTAGGCTTCATCGTCGTCTTCGTAAACGGTCGCCCACAGCCTGTCTTTGGGGATGCCCAGCCACTCTTCGCTGGTGATGAATTCCCAGCCCCAGGTGAGAGACTCCCTCTTGAAGTAGTCTCCGAAACTGAAATTTCCAAGCATTTCAAAGAAAGTGGCATGCCTTGCGGTGTGACCCACGTTGTCTATTTCGTTGGTCCTGATGCACTTTTGGCAGGTAGTCATCCTGCGGCTGGGAGGAGTCTCAAGGCCCGCGAAATAGGGCTTAAGAGGCGCCATGCCGGCGGGGATGAGCAGAAGGCTTTTGTCGTTCTCGGGGATGAGAGAAAAGCTGGGGTGCCTTAAGCAGCCCTTGCTCTCCCAGAAAGAAAGGAACTTTTCCCTGATCTCGTTGACTCCCATGTATTTCATAATGTTTACCTCGTTTTATGCTCCGGTGCCGGCAGCGGACTGCAGGAGGAGCGCTTCAAAAATTCAACACTTTATATTACAAAAAAAAGGCCTTGATGTAAAGCCTTTTGATGGTCCCTGAGTTCGGGGATAAAGAAATACCGGAGCCGGACCGCTTAAGGTCAGCTTCCTTTTTTGCGGTACTTAAGCCTGGGATCGTCGGGCTCTACTATCTCGATGCTCTCAAGCTGCTGTATGAAGTTTGCCCTGAACTCGTCGAGAAACTTGCGGCGCAGGGCTGCCTGCTCGGCAAGCTCAGCGTCGTTAAGGGCCTCTTTCTTTGATTTGCGGGCCAGTTCGTTAATTCTGTCTATCTCGTGTTTTAACATATATCCTGTCTTTTATCTTCTCATAGGTCGCCTTGCCTATGCCCTTCACCTGAAGGATCTCTTCGGCGCAGACGAAGCCTCCGTATGCTTTTCTGTATTCTATTATCGCCTGAGCCTTGACCGGCCCTATGCCGTTTAAGCTCCTAAGGGTCTTTGAATCGGCGCTGTTTATATCTATAAGGCCCGAAAAACCGGGTCCTTCGGGAACGCCTGTAGGTGATGAAGCTGCATCGTTCTTTTCGCCGGACGTTTCGGGCGCTTGGGAGCTTTCGCTCTGCGCGGTGTGTTCATCAGAAGGATCCGATGTCCCGAAACCTGCGCCTTGCGCGATTTTTTCATCAGGCGATCTCTGACTGCGATCGGCGGCGTGAGCGCCGAAGCCTTCTGCGGAACCGTCCGCGATCTCATTGAAGCTCCCGGAAACTGATACCGCCGGAGCGTCCCTTCTTAAGATCTCAAAACCGTCGATTCCCATATCTTTGATATATGAAGACATGCTCCCGGCAGCGGTGACCGCGACGAAGGCTCCGACCGCCAGGTTTTTTATTAAGTTTATATTCAAAGGCTTCATGACGCCTTTGCCCCGTCTGTCCTGTAAATATTATACAGCGGAGCAGGCTGGCTGTCAATATTTGCCTTTTGCCCCGGCTCAGTTGGCGCCGCGCATGCCTACTTGAGCTTGATCTCCTGAGTGTAGAAGTTTATGGGCTCCTTGTCGGGGATTATCGATTTGGCGGACTGCTCTTCCCTTCCCGTTCCGCCCTTGCCGCCGCTGCTCTTTGATGTCTTTTTGGCCCTTTCTCCGGTGTAGACGAAGCAGCAGACCAGGGTCGTAAGGGGTATGGTGAGCAGTATGGCGAGGCTTCCCGTAATGCTCTGAAGCATCTCGACGGCAATGTTCTCGCGGTTGAGAAGCTCAAGCAGCGATGAGGAGTAAGTGATGTATATGAGTATCGAGCAGAGGCTGCTTCCGATGTAGGCGAGGACCAGGGTGTTGGCCATGGTCCCCATGACGTCCCGCCCGATATTCATGCCGCTCTTAAAGAGCTCGGTAAAGCCAAGTTTCGGCGCCCTTTCGTGGAGCTCGTTTAAGGACGATGAGATGTCCATGGCGACGTCCATCACCGCGCCCATGGCGCCTATCACGATCATGGCGAAGATGACGCCTCTCAGGTTTATAGTGACGCCCGACTGCAGGTACTGCAGGTAGACCGAGTGCTCGTCCAGTATGCCCGTGAGCTTTAAGACCTTGTCGAAGACTCCCGAGATCACGGCCGCAACGGCGACGCCGAAGGCGCAGCCCAGCATGGTGGTGAAGGACTTGGTCGAAGCTCCGTTGGTTATGAGCAGGGTCATTATAATGGTATAAATGCAGGTCAGGGCCGTCATCAGGTAGATGTTCCAGCCGGCCAGCACCGAAGGCACGAAGACCGAAAAGACCGCAAGGCAGGTAAAGCCCAGCGATACTATGGTGTTGATGCCCTTGATCCTGCCGAAGACTATCAGCAGGAGGATGAAGATCCCTGCCAGCCACAGCACCCCGTCGAGCCTGGCGTAGCCTCCGAAGACCCACTCGCTGCCGAACTCGCTGGCCCCGTAATTGTAGAGCATGACCTTATCGCCCACCTTGACCGGCTGCTCCTGGGTCATGTTGGTATAGTTGTCGCTGGTCTGCTCCGCCTGGACGGTCTTACCCTTGAATTCGCCCCTTGTGAGGACCTGCGCGTAGAAGATCTGCACGTAGTTCTCGTAGGTGGTGCTCGGATCCGTCGTGTAGGAATCGGACTGATACTCGCCTAACTCGGTGACCCTCGCCTTAACGGCCCAGGCGCCCTCCATATTGAAGATGTCAAGGTCTTTCGCCGCCAGTTTATTGCCGGTAAAGAGCAGGACGCAGGATATGAGAACTGTAGCGAGCCAGATCGTAAGCTGCCTTGACTGTTCTTTGCTCAAAAGCGGACTTTTATGCTTTCTCTCCATCGAAGCTCCTTTCGTCCTCGTCGGGGTAAAGCTCGAGGAGGGGTATAAGAAGGCTTTCCTTAAGGCCGAAGATCTCAAGCCTTCTCACGGATATCAGGCTCCTGTCTGTTTCAAGCCCGGCGTACCTTAAGAAGCTCTCGGTCAGGTTCATTGGATTGAGGGTCTCATTGCTGGCGCAGCGCAGCACGCAGTTTATGACGCAGACGCCCCCTTCCCTTTCGCAGCTAAAGCTTCTGATCATGGACTTTACGTTCTTTTCGACCTGCTGTTTGGTCTTTTTGTCTCTCTTGAGTATATTGACCTGAGGCTGCGATATAAAGGCTTCCGCAGAGGAAGGACTCAGCAGCCCCGCATCGTCCGGCACCTTTATTTCGTAGGACGCGTATTCGCTGCAGGCCGATAGATTGCTCTTCTGATGCGCTATGCGCCTGATCGCGGTAAAGCTCATGCCTTCCGGAAGGAATTCGTTGAGCTCCCTCACGGCACCTTCTTTATCGAGCTCCATGGGGGTCTCGAGCTCAAAGTACTCCGAATCGCTCTCAAAGCCCAAAGACAGGGGCTGGACCACGTTGATCATCTCGTGGGGGTTGTAGCCCTTGGAATAATCGACGGCGATACCTGCCTTCTTAAGGCTTCTTTTGAACAGTCTGTGCAGGTCCAGGTGGGATATGTATTTCATATTGCCCTGCTTTGTGAAGCGCATCACGTATCTATTCATATATGCCGCCCCACCTGCATTCGGTGTACCTGTTGACCCCGCAGCCGTTGCAGCCGTGCCTGCAGTCGGGCGTCGTGAGGGCCTTGAGGGACCTTTCGTATTCGCTCAGAAGAAATTCATTTGACACTCCGCAGTCCATGATCTCCCAGGGGAGAGGATCCTTCGTGTCAAAGCCGGAGAGCGCCGGGCAGCTGTCATTTATACCGGTAGCCTGAAGGGCCTTTTCCCAGCCTTCCCTGTTGAAATGCTCGGTCCAGGCGTCGAAGCTGCAGCCGTTTGCGTACGCCTGCCTTAAGGTCTCGCAGAGCTCGCGCCCTCCCCTTGCGAAGACGGCCTCAAGCCTTGAGGTGTAGCTTCCGTGATAGTGGAAGGTCACTCCTTTGAGCTTTCTGAACTTGTCGGCCAGGTATTTGTGCTTTCTTTCGAACTCCTCTTCGGTGTTCTGGGGGACCCACTGGAAGGGCGTGAAGGGCTTGGGCACAAAGTTGGCTACGCTGACGGAGACGGAGAACCTGCCCCTTGTGCCGCCGTTCTTTGAGACGGCCAGCTTCATGATGCGGTCTGCCAGATCCGCGATCCCGTCCAGGTCCTCGTCTGTCTCCGTGGGAAGCCCCATCATGAAGTAGAGCTTGACGGAGCTCCAGCCCAGGTCTATGGCCTTGTCGAGGGCTGTGAAGATCTCGGTCTCGGTTATGTTCTTGTTTATTACGTCTCTGAGCCTTTGGGTCCCGGCTTCGGGAGCGAAGGTGAGCCCGGTCTTTCTTATGCCCTGCATCTCGTCCATGACCTTAAAGGCGAAGTTGTCGAGCCTTAAGGACGGCAGAGAGAGCGAGATCTGCCTCTTTTGGCAGTGATCCATGAGCTTTAAGACCAGCTCCTCGAATTCGCTGTGGTCCGAGGTGGAAAGGCTGAGCAGCGAGAGTTCCGAATTGCCGCTGCTCGCCAGCTGCTTTTTCGAAAGCTCAACTATCTTATCGGGAGTCCTCTGCCTCACGGGCCTGTACAGCATGCCGGCCTGGCAGAAGCGGCAGCCCCTTGAGCAGCCCCTCATGATCTCAACGACCGACCTGTCGTGGACCACTTCTATCAGCGGCACGATATTGGTCTCGGGGAAGCGGACGGTCTCTATATCGTCAACAATGGCCTTAAGCACCGGGAAGGGAGCGCCCTCTTCCAGGATCTTCATGCCCGTATAGCGTCCGTCTTCGCTGAGTACAGGCTCGTAGAACGAGGGCACATAGACCCCGCGGATCTTTGCGGCTTCCCTTAAGAATTCCTTCTTGCTCCACCCTTCTTCCCTGCGCTTTTTGGCGAGAAGCACCAGTTCTTTCAGCTGGATCTCCCCGTCACCTATCATTACGACGTCAAAAAAGTCGGCGAGGGGCTCGGCGTTGAAGGCGCAGGGACCTCCGCAGACT
>JAFRWQ010000161.1 GCA_017437925.1 Bacillota bacterium | reverse complement strand
CAGAGCGCCTACCGCATGGCCAACGACATCAGGCTGCTGCAGCACGACCGCCAGGTGGAAGAACCCTTCGAAAAGAACCAGATCGGGTCCTCCGCCATGGCCTACAAGCGCAACCCCATGAGGAGCGAAAGGATATGCTCCCTGGCCCGCTATCTGATGACCGACGCCATGAACGCGCCCCTCACCGCGTCCGTCCAGTTCCTCGAGAGGAGCCTGGATGACTCGGCCAACCGCCGCATATCCATGCCCGAAGGCTTCCTCTGCGCCGACGCCATACTGAGGATCTGCAAGAACGTCAGCTCGGGCATGGTCGTCAATGAGAAGATCATCGAAAAGACCGTGAGGGAGTTCCTGCCCTTCATGACCACCGAAAACCTCATAATGGAAGGCGTGAAGCAGGGCGGAGACCGCCAGGAGCTCCACGAAGTCATAAGGCGCTGCTCCATGGAAGCGACCGCCGTCATGAAGGCCGGAGGCACCTGCGACCTGATGGACAGGCTGGCCGAGGCCCCCGAGTTTAACCTGAACAGGGAGCAGCTGGAGGCCCTCCTCGACCCCTCCCTCTACACCGGCCGCTGCGCGAGTCAGGTCGAGGCCTACCTCAAGAAGCTCCAGCCCCTCTTAAGCGGGGCGGACGACACCGAAGCGGAGCTCAAAGTTTAACGAGGTTTAAGAAAGGGCGGTAAGCTCATGGAAAAGATCCTGGTCCTCGATTTCGGAGGGCAGTACAACCAGCTCATAGCGAGAAGGGTGCGCGAGCAGCACGTCTACGCCGAGATCAGGCCCTTCAGCAGAATGACCCCCGCCTCCATCGCGGAGGAAGGGTATAAGGGCATCATTTTCACCGGCGGGCCCAACAGCGTCTACGATCCCGAGTCTCCCCATTTCGACGCGGGAGTGCTCGACATTGGGATCCCCGTGCTGGGCATCTGCTACGGCCACCAGCTGATGTCCTGGATGGCAGGGGGAAGGATAGAGTCGGCGGCGTCCCAAAGCGAATACGGAAGGGTCGAGCTCACGGTAAAGGACAGCCCCCTGTTCAAGGGCGTCCCCGAAAAGAGCATATGCTGGATGAGCCACACCGACTACGTCAGCGGCCTTCCCGAAGGCTTTAAGGCGCTCGCAAGCACCGGAGCCTGTCCCTGCGCCGCCATGAGCTGCGACGAAAAGAAGCTCTACGGCGTCCAGTTCCACCCCGAAGTCACCCATTGCGAATTCGGAAAGCAGATCCTCAAGAACTTCCTCTTCGACATCTGCGGCTGCAGCGGAGACTGGAAGATGAACGATTTCGTCGAGTCCTCGGTAAAGAGCCTCAGAGAGCATCTGGCGGGCAAGAAGGTGCTCTGCGCTCTGTCCGGCGGGGTCGATTCCTCCGTCGCCGCCGTGCTCATCCACAAGGCCATAGGCGACGATCTGGTCTGCGTCTTCGTGGACCACGGAATGATGAGGAAGAACGAAGGCGACGAGATCGAGAGCATGCTGGGCAAAAAGCTGGGCGTCAACATAATCCGCGTCGACGCCAAAGACCGCTTTCTTTCAAGGCTAAAGGGAGTCACCGAGCCCGAGATGAAGCGCCGCATCATAGGCGAGGAATTCATCAGGGTCTTTGAGGACGAAGCGAAGAAGCTGGGAAAGATCGACGTCCTTGCCCAGGGCACCATCTATCCCGACGTGATCGAAAGCGGCAGGGGAGACTCCGCCGTGATCAAGAGCCACCACAACGTGGGAGGCCTGCCCTCCGTCATGGACTTTGACGAGATAGTGGAGCCTCTTCGCAGCCTCTTTAAGGACGAGGTACGCGCCGCCGGCATCGAACTGGGCATAGCCCACGAGCTGATATGGCGCCAGCCCTTCCCGGGCCCCGGCCTGGGCATCAGGGTCACCGGCGAAGTAACCGAAGAAAAGCTTGAGATAGTCAGAGAGGCCGACGCCATCTTCAGAAACGAGATCGAAAGCTCCGGCTTAAGGGACAGGGTCAGCCAGTACTTCGCGGCCCTTCTCGACGCCAGGAGCGTCGGAGTCATGGGCGACGCCCGCACCTACGGCCGCAGCGTGGTCCTTCGCGCCGTCACCACCGACGACTTCATGACCGCCGACTGGAGCCGCCTGCCCTTCGAGGTCCTGGAGAGAGCCTCAAACCGCATCACCGGCAGCATCAAAGGCGTCACCAGAGTCCTCTACGACGTGACCTCCAAGCCCCCCGCCACGGTGGAACTGGAGTGACCCAAACGGTTCTGACAACAAATCGGTAACACTTGATATCACAAAAGGAGGGCATTATGGCGAACTGGAATCCGATCCAATACTCGAAATTTCTGAAAGACAGAACACAGCCCGCTATCGATCTGGCTGAAAGGATCAAAGAATTTTCTCCTGACAGCGTACTCGATCTGGGATGCGGTCCCGGCAACAGCACAAAGGTATTAAAGGACAGATTCGCGAATGCCAGAATAGTCGGTGCGGATAATTCCGCCGATATGCTGGATAAAGCAAGAAAAACATATCCCGATATTGAGTTTATCAATCTTGACGCTGACGGAGACCTGCACGAAGTCAGCGAAAGCTTTGACATCGTATTCTCGAATGCCTGCTTGCAATGGGTGCCGGATCACAGAAAGCTGCTGCCCAAATTAATGACACTGTTAAACCCGGACGGCATCCTTGCCGTTCAGATACCCATGCAGGGAGAACATCCCGTTCACAGCATCCTTAACGAGCTGGTAAGATCTGCAAAGTGGGGCGGCAAACTCACTCCGAGACAGTATAACGTTCTCACGACAGAAGAATACTTTGATGTGCTGTCGGATATTTCAAGCGATTTTGAGATCTGGGAAACGACCTATTGCCACCGTATGCCGGGTTACGAGAGCATTATCGAATGGTACAAGGGTACGGGATTAAGACCGTACTTTGCGCAGCTTTCCGAGACCGACGCGCTTGGATTTGCAAGTGACTTTTATAACGAAATAAAGCGCCGTTACCAAATTCAAAAGAACGGTGAAATACTGTTCCGTTTCCCGAGATTGTTTTTTACGGTCAGAAAGAGCTGACGGGAGCTTGATATCCGATCGCCCGCCGGGATCGTTCAATTGCATCATCAGACCGGTTAACTGCATCATTCGGACGCTCAACTGCATCATTTTAGGCAAAATGATGCAGTTTAAGTTGACAATGAGTATGATGAATGTTAGGATCTAATTGCATCATATTCCCGATTTTGAGTAAATTAATGTGCGAATGAGGATGTTGATATGAGATCATATGACTATTCCGGGAAATGGGAAACGCTTCTGACGCCTGATATCGTGGCTCTTCTCACGCAGATCCATGAGTATAAAGGCGAGCAGTCCATGTTTATAGAGGCCAAAGCCGATGCGCTGACAAGGCTTCTCGAGGCTGCCAGGATACAGAGCACAGCGGCGTCAAACAAGATCGAAGGCATATATACTACGGATAACAGGCTTAAGGCTCTGGTGAAGGACACGACAACGCCCGGGTCGAGGAATGAACAGGAGATCGCCGGATACCGCGATGTGCTCAATACGATCCATGAAAGCCACGATTACATGCCTGTCAGGCCGAATATTATACTGCAGCTGCACAGAGATCTGTACAACTACGAGGGTTATGGTATAGGCGGTAAATTCAAGACTTCGGATAACATCATCGAGGAAGAGGATGAACAGGGGAACAAGTTTGTCCGTTTCAGACCCGTTCCCGCATGGGAAACGCCGGAAGCGGTGGAGGATCTTTGCGATGCATTCGGCAAGGCCCTCGGGACCGGAACCGCAGATCCGTTATTGCTTATCCCGATGTTTATTCTTGATTTCTTGTGCATACATCCTTTCAACGACGGCAACGGCAGGATGAGCAGACTGCTTACGCTGCTTACATTATACAGGGCCGGATATATCGTCGGAAAGTATATCAGCATCGAGCATCTTATCGAAAAAACAAAGGAATCGTATTATGAAAGTCTTCAGCTGAGTTCCTACGCCTGGCATGAGGGCAGCAATGACTATGCTCCGTTTGTGAAGTATATGCTCGGTATAATTGCCGCAGCGTACAGAGATTTTTCCGGCAGAGTGCAGGCATCGATCGCAGGCGGTCTTTCAAAGCCGGAGCGGGTCGCCGGGATCATCAGGAATACCTACGGGGAAATAACGAAGTCGCAGATCATGGAGAAATGTCCCGACATAAGCCGCATAACGGTCGAAAGGGCCTTGTCAGACCTTTTGGCATCAAAAAGCGTAATAAAGATCGGCGGCGGGAGGTACACAAAGTACGTTTGGAACAGGGATAAAGAGGAAGCAGTAGAAAACAGTTTATAGGTATTCGTTACTCTGAAATAGAACCAGGTCGAAGCGAGGTAAAGTATGCCGGCGTATTTTCACTTATCATTAAGCATAAAGAAATCAAATCTATATAACGATTTGTTCAGAGACTTTACGGAAGTATTGACCGGCGCGGGTCTTGAATACAAGTGCGGATATTGGGAATTCGAGAATGATAAGCTTGAAGATATTATCATCCGGAATTCAAAACTGCTCATGGAAAACTTCGAATTGGGATATGAAGAGCATTACTCGCATGGCTATAAGCAAAGCTATTGGAGATTACGGGATTTTTCTGAGGTAAGGCTGTATATATTGAACGAATCGGAGAACGATCATTTCGATATAAAGGACGGATCCTATGTATACGCCAACGGGTATCACGCAGAGGATGATATGGTCGAGATAATATATAAAGGAAAAAGGTATTCGGTCGCGGATCTGGAATTCGCGAAGTATCTGCGCAACGTCTGTCGGTACGGTGATCCGTCGGACCTTGAGTTTCTGAGAGACAAATATCCCGAATACTTTGACCTGCGCACGGCGAAAGGCCTGGAGGTCTATGTCTGGCAGATGTCTCCGGGCAGCTATTCCTGCGGGGTCATGGAAGGAACGAATCGGGAAAAGACTCATGAAGAGCTTATGGGGCTGAAAGGGGCATCGATACATGAGATGAAGGCGATCCTTTCCTCCTACGATATCCCGAAGGAGGACATGATCATAATTCCGTGGCAAGACCCCGTTTCCAGCTATATGCCCGAGTATCTGATCGGGCAAAAAGACGAGGATCCCGCCGCGGCGGAAAAACGCAAACAGGAGTATATCGACGGGATCCGGAAGATGCTCTTTGAATAGAAAGGAAAAACAATGGCCTCAAGCATGGACTATCTGGAATTCATACTGGAGCAGCTCTCGGAACTGGACGATATAAGCTATCGGCCGATGATGGGAGAGTACGTCATCTATTACCGCGGAAAGATCCCGGGCGGGATATACGACGACAGGCTTCTCGTGAAGAACACAAAGGCCGCGGCGCGCATGATGCCTGAAGCGCCCCTTGAGCTTCCCTACGAAGGGGGAAGCCGGATGCTCCTGGTGGACGACGTGGACAACAGGGAGTTTCTGAAGGAACTCTTTGAAGCGATGTACGACGAGCTGCCGTATCCCAAAAAGAAAAAATAACCGCCGAAACGGCCGTTTCAGCGGTGTTAAAACTGAGCGAAGAGCGAAGCGAGGCCGCCGGTGTGCAGGAAGCATGCCGGCCCTTTTATCGCGCCGCCCGTGAGCATATCCTTCATTCCGACCAGCACCTTCGAGGTGTAGACCTTTTCGACGAAGAGGCCCTGGGCAGAGGCAAATGACCTGACCATTTCAAGGCTTTCCCTGCTGTCTATGCCCCAGCCTCCGCCGGTGCAGCTGTCCGAAATGATATATTTGTAATCTTCACCGGACGCCGGCTTCATCCCTACGATCTGCTCTTCTTCAGAGATGATGCCGCGGATGTGCTCTTCAAGCACGTCTTTTTCGTCTTCGACGCTTATTACGATGATGTCAAGCGGGCTTCCTATCATCGCGTTGCCGTAGATGAGGCCCGCGGCGACCCCTCCGTTGCCTCCGGGGCAGAATAGGGAGAGCCTGCCGATATTCATCCCGCGGCATTGCTCTGCGATCTCGGCCGCGGCCTCCGCGTAGCCCAGGGCCCCCATGCCGGTGCTGGCTCCGTTCCTTATGACGTAGGGCCTTCTGCCCGAGAGCCGGTACTTTTCGGCCAGCTCCTCCATGAAGGCGTTCCTCTCCTGAAAGCTCACCGGGCCTATGTGCCTTACCTGCGCGCCGCAGAGGCGGTCCAGCAGCAGGTTGCCTTCGGCTCTTTTTGGCTCGGCGTCGTTCATCACCAGCTCGCAGGGAAGGCCGGTAAGCGCGCAGGCGGCGGCGGTGAGGGAGCAGAGGTTGCTCTGGGAGCCTCCGCCCGCGATGATCATGTCGGCGCCCTGCTTTTCGGCGTCAGCCAGGAGGTATTCGAGGCACCTGACCTTGTTTCCGCCCTGGCCGAGGCCGGTCAGGTCGTCGCGCTTTATATATATCTGCGGGTATCCCCACTCCTTTTCGAGCTTCGCAAGCCGGTAAAGGGGTGTGGGCTTTGCCGCGGCAAGGTCAATGCGCGGTATTTTCTTCAGCGCGTTTTCGAATTCAAAGCTTTGCATCTGGGGCTCCTTTCATTTCATCCGCCGGAGCGGGACCTGTCTTTACTCCCAGAAAAGATCGTCCAGGGTCTTGTCCAGGGCTTTGCATATGGCGATGCAGAGGTTTACGGTGGGATTGTAGTCTCCCTTTTCGATGGCGTTTATGGTCTGGCGGGAGACTCCGCAGAGCTTTGCCAGGTCGTCCTGGGAGAGGTCTTTGGCGGCGCGGGCCGCCTTAAGTCTTAAGTTCTTCATTCTCCGTCATCCTCCTTTTCGGTCATCTGCCTGATGAGGAGCATGACGCAGAGCACCAGCATCATCACCAGCACCATGAGGCTCATAAGGGGGGTCCCCATAAGATCTCCGTCCTTAATGCCCCCTATTACTGGGATGCAATTGATAGCGGCCGCCGCGAGGAATAAGATCATGTAGCGCTTTCTGTTGCTGTTGAGGCCCCAGTAGGCTCCGTGCCAGATGTTATAACTTGTAAGAACCATGCAGCTGAGTATTATGCCGCCGAAGTGGAGCACGTAGTTTTCAGCGGGGAGCTTGATCTCTGCGACGCCGGCGAGCATCATGAGGGTCTCGTATATGATGAAGCTGTAGAAGGCTGCCTGATAGGCCCTGCCGTGGACAAGCTGCTGCCTTTCATCGTACTCGGTCTTCATTTTTTTATTTGAGTTGGAAAGCTTGAAGAAGATCATAACGATCAGTAAACCTACGATTATGCCTGCCAACATACCTGCTGCTCTTTCCATTTTGTTTCTCCTTTCACCGCCGGGCCTTATCCCCGGCTGCAAGGACAATATATCACCGGTTTGACATTGTGTCAAGTATAATTTACAAAATATTTGATAAAAATGATAAAATGTAATGCGGCGAGCGGCGGGGCGTAAAGCGTTGCAGCGTGCCGGCATCATCGCCGCCGGCCGGAAAAAGCGATCACGGCGTGACCGGACAAATAAAAAGCAGCCCGAAGGCTGCTTAAAGGATCTTTAGCTTTCAGTGCTGCCATTTAATGCCCGGGGCATGACTCTGCTTTGCGGAAAACCGCCCTGCTGTCAGTACACAGGTTCGAAGTCTTCGGCGGGATGGCCGCAAATGGGGCAGACGAAGTCGTCGGGCAGCATTTCGCCCTCGTAGACGTAACCGCAGATGCGGCACTTCCAGGCCTTGGGGGTCTTGGGCTGCTCGGCCGGCTTTTTGGGCTTGGGCTTGACGTCGCTCTGGTAGTAGGCGTAGGTCATGGGTTCCCTGTCGGAGAGCACCTTAGCGTCGAGGACCTCGCCGATGAAGAGGGTGTGGCTTCCAAGGTCCATGCTGTCCACCACCTTGGCGCTTATCATGGCGCAGGTACCCCAGGTGAGGTAGGGCACCCCGTTTTCGTCCTCGGGAAGCTCCATCCCGGCGAATTTATCGACCTTGCGGCCGCTCTGGAAGCCCCAGCGGACAAGGGTGTCGAAGCTGCAGCTCTTGTCGAGGAGGCTGAGGCAGAAGACTCCGCTCTCCTTGATGAGGTCGCAGGTGTAGTTGGTGTTTATGCAGGCTATGGCTATGCGGGTGGGGCTGTTCGCCACCTGCATGCAGGTGTTGGTGATGCAGCCGTTGATCTTCTCCCCGCTGCGGGTGGCGAGCATGAAGACTCCGTAGCTCAGTCTGAAAAGGGCGGTGTTGTCCATGGTTTTCCTCCTTAAGGTTCTAACTGATTATATCAGCCCTTGAGGCCGGCTGTGAAGAGCCTTCTTCGCGGCATTTGTCCGAAATACAGACCTTTAACCGGCCTTCGGGATATGGTAATATCAGAGGGAAGGGCCCCCAGGCCCCGTGAAAGAAAACGATAAGCGTTTACATAAGGAGGAAACGATGCTCACAGAAGGAATGAAAGCCCCCGAATTCAGCCTTCCCGACAAGGACGGCAATATGGTAAGCCTCTCCGACTTCGCCGGAAAGAAGGTCGTGCTCTACTTCTACCCCAAGGACAACACCTCGGGCTGTACCAAGCAGGCCTGCGCCTTCGCCGTGGCCTACGACGTATACAGGGCCAACGAAGTGCCGGTCATAGGGGTGAGCAAGGACAGCGTCAAGTCCCATAAGGGCTTCGCCGACAAGAACAATCTGCCCTTCATCCTGCTTTCGGATCCCGAACTCGAGGT
>JAFRWQ010000160.1 GCA_017437925.1 Bacillota bacterium | reverse complement strand
GGATTCACCGGCATGTTCACCATGGGCCACGCAGGCTTCATGGCCATAGGGGCCTACACCTCCGCCGTCCTTGCGGTGAAGCTGGGCGTCCCCATTCCGGTCTCGATGCTGGCGGGGACCGTCCTTGCCGTCATCGTAGGCGTCATAGTGAGCCTCCCAACTCTTAAACTTAGGGACGACTACTTCATGATAGTGACCCTGGGCGTGGGAGAGGGCATAAGGCTCATAATCCAGTACATGGAGCCCGTGACCGGAGGCGCGAGAGGCCTCACCGGCATCCCCCACGCCACCGACTTCCCCCAGGCCTTCATACTGCTGATACTCACCATAGTCTTCATCAAATCGTTCCTTTCGACCAAATACGGCCGCTCCTGCATCGCCATAAGGGAGGAGGAACTGGCCGCCAAATCAATAGGCATCAACGTGTTCAGGCACAGGCTCATGGCCATAGTCATAAGCTGCGCCCTCTGCGGCCTGTCCGGAGCTCTGCTTGCCCACTACATGAACTACCTCAACCCGACCCTCTTTAAGCTGGCCAAGAGCGAGGAGCTGACCATAGCGGTCATACTGGGAGGCCGCGGAAGCCTCACCGGCTCCATCATAGCCGGCCTCGTGCTCCTGCCCCTGCCCGAAGTCCTGCGCTTCGGCTCCGCCCAGGAGTGGCGCATGGTGCTCTACGGCTTCCTGGTGATCATCACCATCATATTCAAGCCCTCGGGCCTCATGGGGACCAACGAGCTCACCCTGGCTTCGATAAAGAACGGCCTTGCGTGGGTCAGGGCCAGGCTGGGCAAAAAAGACGCCGCAAAGGCGGGGGAGGAGGCTGACGGCAATGAGTAAGACCTTCGCCCTTGAGCTGGACCACGTCGACAAGTACTTCAGCGGCCTTCACGCCGCCGACGACGTGTGCATACAGGTGGAAGAGGGGCAGATCTATGGCATCATAGGCCCCAACGGAGCCGGCAAGACCACCATTTTCAACATGATCACCGGAATCTATCCCCCCAGCTCCGGAACCATACGCTTCTTCGGAGAGGACATCACAGGAAAAGAGCCCCACGAGATCGCCTTAAAGGGCATAGCGAGGACCTTCCAGAACATACGCCTCTTCGGCGACATGAGCGTCTTCAGCAACGTTTACAGCGCCTATCAGAAGAACCTGACTTACAATTTCATCGAGGGCATATTCCACCTGCCCAGGTACAGAAAGCAGGAAAAAGAGGCCGAGGGAAAATGCCTGGCCCTGCTGGACAGGGTGGGCCTGCTTCCCCTTAAGGACCTTCAGGCCAACAAGCTCCCCTACGGACAGCAGAGGCGCCTTGAGATAGTGAGGGCTCTCGCGACCGGGGCAAAGCTGCTGCTCCTCGACGAGCCCGCCGCGGGCATGAACGAGGAAGAGTCGGCCCGTCTCTCCGAGATAGTAAAGAACATAAGAAAGGACTTCGGAGTCACCATAGTGATCATAGACCACCACATGGACGTCATAATGGACGTCTGCGAAAAGATCACCGCCATCAACTTCGGCAAGGTCCTGGCCACCGGCAGCGCCGAGGAGGTCCAGAACAACTCCGACGTCATAGACGCCTATCTGGGGAGGTCCGAAGATGCTTAAGATCAGCGACGTTTACTTCTCTTACGGCAAGATCCAGGCCCTGCGCGGCGCCAGCCTTGAGCTGGAGGAGGGCAGGATACACACCGTCATAGGCTCCAACGGAGCCGGAAAATCGACCCTGATGAGCTGCATCATGGGCCTCAACAAGCCCCAGTCCGGCGAGATCACCTACAACGGCAAGCCCCTGCCCGCCGCCCCCCACCTGGTGGTAAAGCAGGGCATAGTGCTGGTGCCGGAGGGCAGGCAGATCTTCCACAACCTCAGCGTCGAGGAGAACCTGCTCATAGGAGGCTACACAACCAAGGACAGGCAGCCCGGAGTGGACAGGTCCTACGAGATGTTCCCCAGGCTGGGAGAAAGAAGGCACCAGAGGGCGGGCACCCTCTCGGGCGGCGAACAGCAGATGCTGGCCATAGCGAGGGGCCT
>JAFRWQ010000159.1 GCA_017437925.1 Bacillota bacterium | reverse complement strand
TCGTACCATCTTGGGATAGACCGCCTCAAAAGCGACGGTCTGCTGCAATAAAACAAACAGTCTGAAAGGAGCGCCAATGGAAAACTTTGAGATCACCCTTGACAAGATCGAACTTGTAAAGGACAGAACGGGAGTAAGCTATAAGGAAGCCAAGGAAGCCCTCGAAAAGAGCGAAGGCAACGTGGTAGACGCCATCATAGGCATAGAAGAGAACATAAACACCACCGTAAAGAGAGACAGCAGGGTCACCGAGCTGGTCGACGACGTAAAGGAAGCGGTCCGCAAAGGCAACGTCTCCAAGATCATCATCAAGAAGGGAGACGACGTTGTGCTCAACCTGCCCGTCAACGTGGGCCTCATAGGCACCGTCCTCTTCCCCTGGGCCATGCTGGCCGGCGTCATCGCAGCCTTCGGCACCAAGTGCACGATCGAGCTTTTCAAGGAGAACGGAGACGTGGTCAACGTGTCCGACAAGGCCGGTGAAGTGGTCGAGACCGTGGTCTCCAAAGGCGGAGTAGTACTGGACGAGGCCAGGGATAAGGGCAGCGAGTTCTTCAACGTGGCCAAGGAGAGGGGCGGGGAGCTCTTCAACACCGTGGTCGAGAAGAGCGAAGACTTCGTGGACGCCGCCAAAGATAAGGGCGAAGAAGTAGTCGAGATGGCAAAGAGCAAGGCCGCCGATATAAGGGCGAAGGTCCCCAAAATGGAGCCCGTGACCTCCGACGATTTCGATCTCTCGGACCTTGAGCTGGACGAGATGGATTCCCTCGAGGCCGACGTTCCCTGCGTGGAAGAAGCCAAGGAAGCCTGCGGATGCGCAAAGGAAGCCGCCGAGGAAGCCAAGTGCTGCGAAGAGGCCAAGCCCTGCTGCGAAGAGACCAAGTGCTGCTGCGAAGAAGAGAAGAAGGAAGAATAAAGACCTCATGAATACCGAACTGACAATGGACAAGATTGTTAACCTTTGCAGAAACAGAGGTTTCATCTTCCCCGGCAGCGAGATCTACGGCGGTCTGGCCAACACCTGGGACTACGGTCCCCTGGGAACCAGGCTCAAGAACAATGTGAAGGACGCCTGGCGCAAGCGCTTCATCCAGGAAAGGCCCAACTCCTATGAGGTGGACGCCGACATCCTGATGAACCCCAGAGTCTGGGAAGCCAGCGGCCACGTGGGCTCCTTCTCGGATCCGCTTTTGGACTGCAAAGAGTGCAAGATGCGCTTCCGCGCCGACAACCTGATAGATGACTTCGATCCCGAGGCCCATGCCGACGGCATGACCAAAGAGGAGATGTTCGAATACATCAAGGCCCACCACATTCCCTGTCCCAACTGCGGAAAGCACAATTTCACCGACATCCGCGAGTTCAACCTGATGTTCCAGACCTTCCGCGGGGTCACCAACGACGCCAAGAGCATCATCTATCTGCGTCCCGAGAACGCCCAGGGCGAGTACGTCAACTACCTCAACGTGATGCGTTCCATGAGGGCCAAGATACCTTTCTCGATAGGGCAGATAGGCAAGGCCTTCCGCAACGAGATCACCCCGGGCAACTTCACCTTCAGGACCATAGAGTTCGAGCAGATGGAGTTCCAGACCTTCTGCAAGCCCGGAGACGACCTGGAGCATTACGAGTACTTCAAGGAGTACGGCCGCAGGTTCTTTGAAGACCTGGGCCTCGCCCACGAAAACCTGCGCTACCACGACCACGAGAAGCTGGCCCACTATGCCAAGGCAGCCTGCGACATAGAATTCCTCTTCCCGACCCTCGGCTGGGGCGAGATCAACGGCACCCACGACAGGACCGACTTCGACCTGGGCCGCCACCAGGAGTACAGCGGCACGAAGATGGAGTATCTTGACCCCTACACCAACGAGCGCTACGTGCCCTACATAGTCGAGAGCACCTATGGCCTCGACCGCACGGTCCTCGCGCTGCTCTGCCAGGCCTACGACGAGGAGGTCATAGACGAAGCCAAGAACGACGTGAGGGTGGTGCTTCATCTCAAGCCGTCCATGGCCCCCATAAAGGCCTCCGTCCTGCCTCTTTCCAAGAAGCTGGGACCCGGGGCACAGAAGGTCTATGCCGAGCTTTCGAAGCACTTCATGGCCGATTACGACGAGGCCGGCTCCATAGGAAAGCGCTACCGCCGCGCCGACGAGATCGGAACTCCCTTCTGCGTGACCTACGATTTCGACAGCGAGACCGACGGCTGCGTCACCGTAAGGGACAGAGACACGATGGAGCAGGAAAGGATACCCATCGCCGATCTCGTAAGTTACATAGAAAAGACGCTTGATTTTTAGCGGATCCAAGCCCCGGCCGCGAAAGCCGGGGCATTTTTAACGAAAGGAGCAAATATGCTTATAGGATTCATAGGAGCCGGAAACATGGGTGGATCCCTGCTGAGGGCAGCCTGCAAAAAGCACGATTCCGCCGATATCATGGTCGCCGACAAGCTTGAGGAAAAGGCCAGACCCTTCGCCGAGAGCCTGGGCTGCGTCTTTACGAACAACGCCGAGATCGCCGAAAAGGCCGATTACATATTCCTCGGGGTCAAGCCTCAGATGATGGAAGATATGCTCAAGGGCATCGCCCCCGTCCTCGCAGCAAGATCCAAGCCCTTCACCCTGGTCACCATGGCGGCCGGGATGAAGATCGAAAAGATCGCATCCATGGCCGGAGATCCTTCGTATCCCGTCATTCGCATCATGCCCAATCTTCCCGCCTCGGTGGGAGAGGGCGCAATACTCTATTCGGCAAGCCCCGCCGTCAGCGATGACAGCGTCAAGACCTTCCTTGGCTTCATGGAGAGGGCGGGAAAGTTTTACCCGGTCGCAGAGCACCTGATCGACGCCGGTTCTTCCGTCTCCGGCTGCGGACCGGCCTTCGCCGCCATGTTCGTTGAAGCCCTGGCCGACGGAGGAGTCGCCTGCGGCCTCACCAGGCCTCTTGCCTACGAGCTTGCCGAGCAGATGATGTACGGCACCGCGAAGCTCCTGATGGAGGGGACACTCCCCGCGACCCTGAAGGACAACGTCTGCTCCCCCGGAGGGACCACCATCCAGGGAGTCAGAACCCTTGAAAAGAACGGTTTCAGGACCGCTCTCTTTGAGGCTGTCATCGCCGCGACAGAGAAGAACAAGGATTTTGCCTAAGACCGGAAATGTTCTTTCGCGCAGGGCATGAGCGCCTTAAGGTTTCTACCGGCTCAGCACCGTTAAAACACAAAAAGACCCGGAGCTATGAAGCTCCGGGTCATCTTTGTTTTTGCGAAGTGTACTACTTCTTGTTGTACTGCTTGATCGCCTTGTCCAGGATCTCGCAGGCCCTGGTCAGTCTGTCGGCGCTGAGCACGTAGGCGGTGCGGATCTCGTTGACTCCGGCTCCCGGGGTGCTGTAGAATCCGGCGCCGGGGGCGTACATTACGGTCTCGCCCTTGTCGTCGAAGCTCTCCAGCAGCCACTGCTGGAACTTGTCGGTGTCGTCGACGGGCAGGGTGGCCATCATGTAGAAGGCGCCCTGGGGCAGCTCGACCTCGACTCCGGGGATGGATTTGAGGCCCTTGTAGAGGGTGTCTCTCCTGAGTCTGTACTCTTCCTTGACGGCGTTGAAGTAGGAGTAATCGACGCTGTAGAGCGCGGCGGCGGCCAGCTGGTCAATGGTGGCGACGCAGAGCCTGGCCTGGCAGATCTTCATGGCGTGGCTCATGAGCTCCTTGTTCCTGCTGATCATGGTGCCTATTCTGGCTCCGCAGGCGGAGAATCTCTTGGAGACCGAGTCGAGAATGATAAGGTTGTCCTTGATGGACTCGATGCTGCCGAAGGAGGCGAGGGGCTCGTCGCTGTAGATGAACTCTCTGTATACCTCGTCTGCCATGAGGAAGAGGTCGTGATCTTTTACGAAGTCGGCTATGATCTGGCGCTCTTCGGGGGTGAGTACGTTGCCGGTGGGATTGCCCGGGTTGGTGAGGAGCATGGCCCTGGTATGGGGAGTCACATACTTCTCAAGATTCTCTCTGGTGGCGTACCTATATGAATTGTGGGGGTCGGTGGGGATGGGAACCACCTTGGCTCCGGTAAGATAGATGAAGGTCTTGTAGTTGGGGTAGAGGGGTTCGGGTACCAGTATCTCGTCGCCGTCGTCCAGGACGCAGTTCATGGCTATGGAAAGAGCCTCGCTGCCTCCGGTGGTAACGATGATGTCGCCGGTCTCGAATTCAAGGCCTATGCCCTTGTAATACTTCTGAATGGCCTCGATGAGGACGGGGATGCCCGGGGAGGGAGCGTAGGAGAGGACCTCGTCCTTGTACTCTCTCATGGCCTGCTTATAGGCTTCGGGTGTCTTGATGTCGGGCTGTCCGATGTTGAGGGGGATAATGCGGTTTCCCTTCTTCTGGCAGGCTACCTGATAGGGGTAGAATTTCCTGATGGGGGAGAGACTGCAGTT
>JAFRWQ010000158.1 GCA_017437925.1 Bacillota bacterium | reverse complement strand
TGTCGGCCGACTTGTCTTCAGTGATTATATGGTCTTCGGGCACTCCGCAGCTCAGAAGGTAGTTCTTTACCGCTTCGGCTTCCGATACGGGCTCGTCCGCCCCTTTTCCTCCCGAGGGGATGAAGATTATGTCCTTGCCGCTGCGCTCCTTCTGCATGCGGGCAAACTCGAGGGCCCTGTCCGCCCTGCCCTTGAGCAGCCTGGTGAGGCTTCCGTCCTTTGCGACCCGGCAGCCCAGTATCATTATGCAGTCTCTGTCGAAGGGAGGCACGGCCCGGGCGGCCTTTACCGCTATCACGATGGTGCCTATAAGCATGCATTCAAGGTAGGCGACCATAACATATATTATGTTCTCTATGAACAGGAAGATGTAAAGGGCTATCCCCCTCTGGTTGTGGACGTCGACCAGGGTTGTGCGCTGCAGGAAGGCGTTCATTATCTCGGGGAACAGTATTCCTACGCAGAACAGAAGGCCCAGGATGAAGCCCAGCATGTTCTTGAGGCTCTTCCCTTCGTTCCTCATGAGCTTGAGGTTGCTCAGGCTCACCATTACCGAGGTGAGGAAGACCAGTGGGAAGGAGAAGAACAGTATGGTCTGGGCCGTGTCGGTGATAAGGCAGGCCGCGTTCAGCAGGCCCTTGAAATTGAATACGCTGACCAGCTCCAGCAGAAGGAAGGCTGAAAGGTATATGACGAGGCCCATGTCCCTGATGTTGGCGTAGCGGTAAAGGTCCTCCGCCATGGACTTTTTAAGCCTTTTTACGCTGTCATAGAGCAGAAGGGCCAGGATCACGGCCGCTGCCGCGGGAAAGACCTCTCCGCCGGTGCAGCGCCCGTAGATAGTATCTTCGGTTATGAGGCCGCTTCGGTGGACGTAGAACATTTGCCCGTTCATGATATTGCTGCCGTCGCTCAGATAGACGATGGTGTTTCCGGGAGCCAGGGACTCGAATTCCCCCCTGACGAACCCGTCTCCTACGGACATGCCGGTGAGAGCCAGCACCTCTTCGTTTTCGATCTTAAAGCTGTAGGCTTTCGGATCCCTCTCCTCGCCGTAGATCATGAAATCGGAGCTTATATGATCTCCCACCGTATTTATGTAAACGAAGCACAGCAACAGAAGAGCCGCGGCGAGTATGAGATAATGCTTGGTCTTCAATTGTCTGTCCTCCGTCTTCGCATTCCCGGAAAATACGCATTGATAAAAGTATTTTACCAAAAAAGAACCGCCGTTGCAACGGAAGCGGCGCGCCCCGGAATAAAAGCAAACTTCCCGCCGAAGGCGGCAAAGCCTCCGGCGGGAAGCCCGAATCTCGTTTAGAACAGCTGCCCTTTGAGCTTTAATTTAAGCTTGGGCGGAAAGCTCCTGTCGAACTCCTCCACCTCGGAGTCGTCCACGTAATAGCCGGCCGGGGTGAGATACACTCCCGTTACGCCGTCAAGATAACCGGGGACCAGCTCCCTGCAAAGAAAGAACGATGAATCGGCCCCTTCGGGCAGGTCGTGATACCTGATCCCGAAGTTTCTGGAATAATCGAAGCCGCTCTTTCCGTAGAAACCTATGTTTCCTTCGAAGAGCACGGCCCCGAAGCCCATTTCCGCAGCCTTCTCAATGGAATAGTCCAGCAGGCGCTTGCCCCAGCCCCTGCGCTTTAACTCCGGGCTCACGCATATGGGGCCCATGGTGAGGACCGGGATATCCCTGCCGTCGTCGGCTTTGATAACAGTCCTCATGAACATGTTCTGGCCTATTATCCTGCCGTCCTTTTCCATGACGAAGTCCAGCTCCTTAACGAAGGCCGGATCGTCTCTTAAGACGTGCATTACGTAATGCTCGCTGCAGCCGGGACGGTAGACGTTCCAGAAAGACTCCCTGATGAGGTTTTCGACCTCTCTGTGATCTTCTTCTTTTTCCAAACGAATCGTGACGTCATTTATATTCATTGTTTTACCTCCTGAAAATTGTCGACTTCAATTGCTTTTCAGCGGGAGGTCCGGCCTGCCGCAGACCTCCCGGTCAGCGGACAATATCCGGTGCGCTGTACTTTTTCAAAAAGCACTCTCCTTCTTCGCGTTAAACGCCTTGAAATTATGCGGAGGACGGCCCCATGGGAGCCGCCCCATTACTCTTGTATTATACACCGAATTGCGGACAATTGCACAGTCAAAAGCCCCGCCGGGAAAACGTTTCTCAGCGGTATCTCATGAAGCCCAGGCAGCCCAGCTCGGAAAGCTCGGCAAAGCCCAGCGATCTGTAAAAGGCCGAGGTCTTCGGAGTATCGTCGGTCACCAGCTCGATCTGACGGACCCCGGCAAAGTGCTCCAGGACAGCCCTGAGCAGGGCCGTGCCCACGCCTTTTCTTTGATGCTTCGGAAAGACGAGGATGTCCTGCACGAAGACCAGTGTGCTGCCGTCGCCGACTGCCCTTATGAGGCCCAGAAGCTCGTCATTTTCATAGGCCGCCAGTATGAGCAGGGAGTTCTCAAAGCCCCTCATGAGGGCCGGCATGTCCCGGGTATAGGCGGTCCAGCCGACGGAGGAATAAAGCCTTTCTATTTCGTCGATATTGAAATACGTGTATTCTCTGATCTCCATGACTTTCTCCTCACTTTATCGGGTGGCGTATAACGGTCCTCAGCTTTTCGGGCGCGGTCTTTCTCGCGTCGCTCAGGTATATCTCGTGGTGGAGCCTCTTATCGCTTATGTCGAGGGAATATCCCTGCTCCTCCATGAAGCGGTGCATCTTCTCCACCGTCGCAGGCTCCTCGTCGTAGGGGCCGAGATGCAGGCACTGGACGCAGAGGCCTTCGTCACAGGCCAGGAACTCTGCCTTTGAAAGATCGATCTTCTTTTTGCGCTCCGCTTCGCATACCGCCCGGTCGAAGTCCGCTTTAGTCACAAAGTCGGGCAGCCTTATGACAGAGATCCACTTGAAGTCTTCCTTGCGGGAATAATCGACTCCGATGACGCCGTCCTGCCACCAGAAGCCCTCCAGAGGGGGGACCACGTAGTCGAAAAAGCCCTCGATCCTGCGATCACCTTTCCCGCTCATCTTGATCGTGTAGGCGACGGCGTAGAGCATGCCTATGGCCCGTTTGTACTCCCCTTCTTCCGCGTTGGGGTCTCCGCTGCCCCTGACCGCGATATAATTCATGGGAGGCACCGTAACTATCCCGGGCTCGTCCTTGGGCATGTAGAACTCTTTGTATTCCTTTTTGAAATCAAAGGCCATGGGGGCTCCTTTCTTCCGCGCCTTACCGGCCGCGGTTCACGTTGCGCAGATACTCTTCCGCAGGGATCATTGGAGTTTCAAGCTCCGCGACGGTCTCCGCCGAAAGCCTCAGGGTCTTTGAATACTCCTCACCCGCCCTTTCGAACTTCGCAAGAAGAGGCTCCGCAACAACGGCGGCCTCGGGAACGTTGAACAGCGGGGCTTCTGGGACGCAGACCATGTCGTGCTTTCCGAAGCACTGCCTGCACATGGCCTTAAGCCCGTCGAAATTGCCCTCCCAGTGCGGGAAGCCGCAGCCGCAGATCACCAGGGTGTGTATCCTTGAAAAATCAACGAGAGCTTCATGGCGCACCGTCCCGTCGGGAAGCTTCACCATCTTCATTTTGACCAGCGGTATGGTCCTGTCCAGCAGCGCCTTGAGGTGGGACGGCATGGCGTAGCAATAAAGGGGAAAGCTCCAGATGATTATGTCCGCATCGCGGTAAAGGTCCAGTATGGCGTTCTGGTCGTCATCGATCACGCAGCGGCCGTCCATCCTCTCCCAGCACTTAAAGCAGCCCCTGCAGGGCGCAATATTCTTTTCGATGGAGTTGATGACCGCGATCTCATGTCCGCCGTCTTTATTAAGTCCTTTGAGGAAGCTTTCCGTCATTCTGAAGGTGTCGCTCTTCTTCTTTGGGCTGCCGTTTAAAACCAGTACTTTCATTTTCAAATTCTCCGATATAAAACGAGCTTTCGTCCATTATAGAAAACGAAAGCTCATACGTCAAATCTTAAGATTCCCGGCGGGCGGCGCTCACAGCTCCCTGGAGAGCTTTTCCATGAGTTCCCGCATCCTGTCCTCAAAGAAGTCCGAGGGTATCAGGGCTATGCCGTGCTCGTCGCTGCAAACTATCAGCCTCTCTCCGCCCTTGAGGCCGAACTCGTCGCGGGCCGCCTTGGGTATCACGATCTGGCCCCTGTCCCCCACGGTGACGGCGCCCCAGATATTCTTGCCCTTAGGGGCGGGAGGTATGACGCCTATGCCTTCGGCGGTCTCGGTCTTCATAAGGCTGTCCAGGCTCACACCGTAGACCTCGGCCAGCCGGGACGCCCTCTCCACGTCGGGAACGGTCGCGCCGCTCTCCCACTTGGCGTAGGCCTGGCGGGAGATGCCTATCATTTCGGCGATCTGCTCCTGCGAGAGGGAGTTGAGTTTTCTCAGCATCACCAGATTATCCTTAAGCATGGAATGCTCCTTTCTAAAGGTCTATCATCTCGAAATCGGCGCAGGCCTTCCTGTAAGACAGCAGGGTCAGGGCTATAAAGAGCAGAACCCCCGCCGCCAGCAGGAGAAGCTGCAGGCCGATACGGTCGAAACCGAAGGCGTTGACAGCCTCAAGACCCGGGATGTGATGCAGGGCCTCGGCCGCGAATATGACGAAGAAAGTCACAACGATATATATCACGAAGGGCTTTCCCAGCTTGTATCCGGTCTTGAAATAGCCGCCGACGAAAACGGCGTTGAAGAGGCCGAAGATCAGCAGGGCCGCCCCCAGGAAGAAGGGATTGGCGTTCATCAGAGCGTTGGACCTGTAGACGGGAGAATCCGACAGGGCCGTCATGCGGACCAGGGTCATCGCGGCCATCACGGCGAAGCAGCAGAGCTCGATGAACACCGCGATGATGTACTTGCCCTTCACCACGTCCTTCTTGGCGACCGGAAGCAGGGCCGAATAGACCGTGTCGTTGGCTTCTCTCGCGCTCTGAAAGCTCTGGAAAATGCCCAGGGTCAGGAAAAAGGCTCCGCAGAGTATGGGATAGCCCGGCAGCAGGGCCATGAAGCCGAAGCCTATGAAAAGATATGTGAGCAGCAGCGTGCAGAGACGCATTTCCTTTCTCAATAAAGCCTTCATCACATTGCCTCCCTCTCCAGCCTCAGGAATATCTGCTCAAGGGTCTCCCCGGGCTCTCCCTTTTCGCTGATAAAGCTTTCCTTTGAGCTCTCAGCCTTTATCTCCCCGCGGCTGATGTATATGATATTGTCCGCGCAGCGCTCGAGATCCGAGGTGATGTGGGTGGAGAACAGTATGGTGACGCCGCGTTCCTTCAAGGTCTTGAAGAGCTCCAGCAGCTCGTCCCTTGAGAAGGGATCGAGTCCGCTGGTGGGTTCGTCCAGTATCAGCACCTCTGCCCTGTGGGACAGGGCCAGCATCAGGTTGAACTTGACCTTCATGCCTTCCGAGAGCTCTATGGGCTTCTTTTTCTCGTCCAGGCTGAACATGGCCATGTACCCGCGGCAGGCTTCCTCGTCCCAGCTGCGGTAGAAGGTCTTTGTGACGTCCACTATCTCTTTTATGGTCTTTCTGGGATACCAGCTGACGGTGCCGGTGGAGTAGCCTATCCTCTGCTTGATCTCAGTTTCATTGCCCTTAAGCGGCAGGCCGAAATAGAAGATCTCGCCCCCGTCGGTGTGGATGAGGTTGAGCATTGATTTGATGGTCGTGGTCTTCCCCGCCCCGTTGCGCCCTATGAAGCCGGTGATCTTCCCCTTTTCGAGGGAGAAGGACACGTCGTTCAGGGTGAAGGCGGGATATATCTTGCGCACGTTTTTGAGTTCTGCTATGTTCATCATGGCCTCCTGTTGTGTGATTTGCGTGATTATTGTAACATCGGGTTGCCCGGCAGACAACCAACCGGACTTAACAGGCTTTGTGATATCCTGTTGCGTCAGGTTGCATTTTTGAGCTTTTTTCGATTTTCGACGAAGGTGAGCTGTTGTTTTATGCCGCAGGAACGGGGCTGTTCAACGGCATAAAAAACGGGTCGGACGGCAGCCATAACGCTGCCCCGTGCCCGCTGTTTTCGTTCTGCGCGGATTTCCGGCCCTGCCTGCTTCGGATCCTTATTCGCACCTGCTCAGAGAGGCCCCCCCCCTGTACTTGTCGGGGAATTCCTTCTCGTCCCAGGTCTCATAGTATTCCAGCACGTTTTCGTCGCTTTCGGAGGTGAGATAGGTGTACTGGATGCCTCCCGCAGTCTCTCCCTGCACCCTGAAGCCGCCGTCTTCGTTCTTTTCAAGGCCCGCGATCCTGTCGGAGCGGTCGAAAACAAACTTGCTGTCTTCAAGATGACCGTAGACTATGTCGGAGTCGGTGAACTGCACGTGGAAATCGGGGTACATGGCGCCGTTATGCTCGTAGCCGACGGAGGCCGTCTGCCACATGCCCGTAATTACGGGCTGGGCGCCGGACGCGATCACCAGGTATTGCCTGAGATTGAAGCTGCCCTCCACCCTTTCCTCTTCGGGAGTGATGCCGGGGACGAATTCGGTCGCGTAGGTGTCCCCCGAGCTGCGGTCGATATAATAGCGGACCAGGGCTCCGGTGTAGGACCTGTAGAGGACCACGACCCCGTCTTCATCGCCGGACTCGACGTACCAGTAGACCGGATACTCCCCCGCGTCCACGACGCCCTTAAGGTCGGGATTGCTGATATAGCAGTAATTCTTGACCGCGGGGACGGCCTGTTCGTCGGTGATCTTGCTCAGCTTCTGGGGCTCGGCGGGAGTCTGAGGCTCGGCGGGAGGCTTCTGCTCCGAGCCTTCCCCGTCCCACATTCCTTCGCCTTCTTTGTTTTTCTTGGAACCGCAGCCGCAGAACGCCGCCAGCAGCAAGGCGGCGGCGAGGGCCAAAACGATTATCTTCACAGTTTTATTCGTCATTTCTTATTACCTTTATCCCGACAGAGCCGGGATCGCCTTTCCTAAGGGCGCTCGCTATCATGTGGCTGTTGGAGAACGCGTAGGTCAGTATATTCTGTACCGGGTCGGTATCAGCAGGCCTCAGCACGTCCAGAAAAGCCATGAATTCCGTGAAATCCTCCAGGCTCACGTATCCTCTGCTCTTAACCGATTCGTAGAAGTCATCCACGAATCCCCGCAGGATGGGTATCTCGTACTCGTATAATCCGAAAAAACCAGCCCTGAAGCGTTCGGGCAGCTCATCGTAGTTCATTATTTCTTCGTAATCTTCAGATATCTTCATCTTGCGGCTGATACGCTCCCCTTCGGCATTTCACGTCATGCATTATACGTCCTTTTGTCCATCAAATGTCCAACAGTTTGTTGCAGGCGTATTACAGTTACATCTTTCCCGCTTTTTTCAGCGCGTCGCTTGTTTCTGAGAGCCACTGGCCGTAGTGATCGTAGGGGGTCTTTCCCCAGCGGTCCAGAAGCTTGTTCAAAGTCTCGATGTCTTCTTCTATGCTCGTACACCCGTACTGCTCCGGATCGCGGTTCACGGTCACACTGTGTTCGCTGCCGTCTTTGAAGTCGATGCGGTATATGCAGTAACCGGTCCAGCTGCGGTGAGCCCAGAGAGTATCGCCCTCCATATACAAGAACCACTTGTCCTCCATGCCCTGCGGTACATTTCCGAGGCGGAGGGCGTTCATTTCCTCGTCGCTGAAGGTCCTTCTGAGCGCGAAGGTCTCGCGCTGCTCCGGCATGGGCTTGTTTTTCCAGTCGCCGCGGCAGGCGATCCTTGTTTTATCGTATCCTGCCATTTGTTTCTCCGATCAATACTCTTATCTGTCAATATCTTTGATCGCCGTTGAACCGCAGCGTCAAGCCTGGACCGATCAGCCCTTCCTTGAGACCACAGCGAGCCACGCGGGCAGGGCCGCCATGGGGTTCTTCCTCCAGTCGTTTAAGCCCTCCAGCTCTTCGGGTCTCTTCTCCTTAAGCTCGGCGAAGCTGAACCAGAAGGACGCGTCGGCTGCGGGCAGCTCGGCCAGTTCGCATACGGACAGCCCCGCTTTGACCTGCGAATTGACTATATCTTGAAGCCGCCAGTGAAGGTCGGGGAACACGTCGCCGTAGGACTTTACGATGAGCGGGGCCTTCCAGGCCTCTCCCGAAAAGGGCCTGTTGAAGGGGTGCACGTCGTAGGTGAGCGAAATACCGCCGATCTTCAGGACGCGGTATATATTGCGGTACATGCTCTCTATGTCGTTCAGCCATGTCAGGGTGCCGTTGGACGTGTAGACCATGTCGTAAGCCAGATCCCTGATATTTGACAGTTTCATGGTATCGTCGCATATGAATTCGATGTCAAGACCCAGCCTGCGGGCTATCGCCGCAGCGTTTTCAAGCTGCCTTTCGCTTATGTCCGCCGATGTCACGCGGGCGCCCATCATTGCGAAGGCGAAGGCCGCGTGATTGTCTCCGCTGGAGGGAAGGAGGACGCTTTTGCCTTTGATCTCCGGAAGATATCCTCGTATCAGCCCCATCACGGCAGGATGAAAGGCCGATCCGGGGTCTTCCGCCAGGCGCCCTATCCTCTCATCGGTCCTCAGCGACCTGTACCACTCCGAATCCGACGTTTCGTTCCAGTAGGCTTTGATCTTATCTGTCAGTTCGTTGCCGCTCATGCTTTATACCTTAAAATCGAGATACGACCTGTACTCCTTCTCGGGATCCCTGATCAGAAGATCCCAGTCCTTCCACTCGTGAGTCGCTGTTTCCGCGAAAAGAAACACATGCGTCTCGTTTCCCCACGAAACATAGGAGAAAGGATCGTCTCCGGGGTATCCCCATCTGTCCACATCGAAGCTCGACCTTCCTCTTCCGGAATACTGAAAACCGCCGGCGCAGAGGTAGTATCCCACCGGCCTGCCGTTCTCAAACACCGCGTTTGGGGGAATCAGATCGAAATAACCGCAATAGTAACCCCTCGCGTCTTCCCCGCTGTCGGAGTCTGCCAGGAAATAATGGATTCCGGCGCGGCGTATGATCCACTTTTCCTTTTCGAGCTTGAACAGCTCCATCTCCGCGTCGGTGTACTCCTGTTCAACGAGAAATAATCTTTTCCCGTCGAAGCTTACCGCCTCAATGTGTTTTTTATCGCGGATCATCCCGGGATCGGCGAGAATAACTGCGTGTTTCATGGTCTGTTCCTCTCAGGTCAGGGACTTAATTACCGTTTTGGATCTCACTGCTGCCCGTCCTGATGAAATGCCCTTCCCGGACGGCCGCGAAAGCTGCTGCGGCGCATACTGCCGCCGCGCTGTATCTAAAATCGATGATCCCTATCGTTAAAGGCAAAATAAACAACAGTCCCCCTGTTATTTTATTCATTGCCGAATGGACTGTCACCGGTTTTTTCTGAACAACGAACCCTGAAACTACATTTATGATCTTGATCATCGCAATGATCACGATAAAAATATACATCCATGATTCGATATTCAGTACAGGTATAAGCTTGATAAGGCAAACTGCGACAAATATAAGATCCGCTGCCGTGTCAAACACGGAACCGAACTCGCTGACGGTACCTGTTTTCCTCGCTACTGTCCCGTCTATCATGTCGCTGACACCGGCAGCGATATACAGAGTATAAAACAGGGGCGAAAAAACGGGGAAAAACAGCAGCGCGATACTGCAGACGATCCTGAAACCGGTGATGATATCAGCCAAATTGCGCAGGTGTTTCATCTTCGATCGGGTTCACATCCGGACAAGCTTCGCGGCGGATTCGCAGTGGCTCGAAAACGGGAACATGTCGAAAGGCGACGCTTCGACGAATCGATATCCGTGACCGGACAGTATCTTCACGTCCCTTGCCAGTGTCGAGGGATTGCAGGATACGTAGACTATCCTTTCGGGGCTTATGTCCGCGACGGTCTTAAGCAGCTCGGGCCTGCAGCCTGCCCTAGGGGGATCCAGGACGACGACCTGAGCCTTTACGCCCTGAAGGCGCTTCGAGACGGCCTCTTCGGCCTTGCCGCAGATGTACTCAGCGTTCACTATTCCGTTGAGGACCGCGTTCCTGTTGGCGTCTATGACGGCGGGCTTTACGCTCTCAACGCCTATGATCCTGGCAGCCCTGCCCGCCATGGGCAGGCCTATGGTGCCGGTGCCGCAGTAAAGGTCGAGGACGGTCTCGCCGCCGGTAAGGTCCGCGTACTCCTGAGCCTTGCTGTAAAGCCTTCCGCACTGGGCAGGGTTCACCTGGGCGAAGGACAGAGGCGAGACCTCGATATTCAGGGTTCCGGCGTCGGTCTTAATGACATCCTTTAAAACTCTGGGGCCGGCGAGGTACAGACAGTCGGGACCCATAATGTTGTTGACCGTATCTTTATTTATGTTAACCACAAGGCTGACAAGCACAAAGGGATCTTCCACAGCCTCTGAGAAGGCGTCGGCCAGCTCCTGGGCGTGGGTGACCTCGTTCTTGTTGACC
>JAFRWQ010000157.1 GCA_017437925.1 Bacillota bacterium | reverse complement strand
TGGACAACGCCAGGGAGAGAATCAGCAAGATCAACAAGCAGATAGCCGACATCAGGAAGTCCCAGGAGGGCCTCAACGTCGCTCCGGCTTTCAGCGGCAAGCTGCTTGAGACCCAGAAGCTCAATCCCGGCGACACCGTATACGGCGGATCCATCGCCAAGATAGTCGACGACACCGTGATGCGTCTCACCCAGTATTATTCCTACGCCTACGAGGGCATGATAAAGAAGGGCCAGACCATGGAGGTCTCCATCCCGGCTCTCATGACCTCGGTCACCGGCACAGTCAGCGATATCCACTACGTCAGCAGGATTACGCCCGAAGGCTCAAAGCTCTTCGCGGTGGAGCTTTCCGTGCCCAACAAGGGCATACTCACCAAGGGCATGAAGGCCAGCGCCAGCGCCGTAATCAACGGCGAGAGCGTCTTCCCCTACGAAGAGGGCGAATTCGAGTACAACAGAGAGGGCACTCTCGACATAACCATAGGCGGAAAAGTCATCTCCGCCAATCTTTACGACTACATGGACGTAAAGAAGGGCCAGGTGCTGGTCAGGATCAGCGCCGACGACAGCAACGATCAGATCAGCGATTACAACGACCAGCTTAAGGAAGCCCAGGAGAACCTGGACAAGGCCATTGAAGACCTCGAGGCCTGCCACTGCTACGCTCCCATAGACGGCACCATTATAGGCCTTGTGAAGGGCATAGGGGACGAGGTCGGAGCCAACGAGCAGATCCTTACCATATCAGACAGGTCCACCCTGATCATCAGCACCAACGTTGACGAGAGAAATATCGGCTTCGTCAAGGTAGGCATGCCCGTAAGCCTGGATCAGTGGGGCAAGCCCGCTGCCGGCTATGTGGAGAGCGTGAGTCTGCAGAGCACCGTAAACAACGGCGTCGCCACCTATCCTGTGACCATAGCGGCCGACAACATGGACGACCAGCTGCAGCTCAACAGTTATATCAATTATACCATAGAGGCCAGCCGTTCCGACGACTGCCTCATAATACCCATACAGTGCGTCTACAACGTGATGCTGGCCGACGAGAGCGAGGCCGCCATAGTCTACGTGAGGAACTATGAGGGCGAGAACGGAGTCCAGCTTATGGAGGGAAGCGGTCAGGAGGTCCCCGCCGACTTCACCCCCGTCGCCATAACCACCGGCATCTCGGACAATTACAACGTAGAGGTCACATCGGGACTTGAGGAGGGCATGGAGGTCTTCACCCAGCTGGTGAGCACCGAAGTGTGGAACTGATATGGCGCATCTCGTAGAACTTAAGGATATATACAAGATATATTCCGAGGGTCTTGAGAGCGAGGTCAGAGCGCTGGACGGCGTGAGCCTTACAGTGGACAGGGGAGAGTTCGTGGCCGTCGTAGGCCAGTCGGGCTCGGGCAAATCCACCATGATGAACGTGCTGGGCTGCCTCGACATCCCCACCTACGGCACCTACTACCTTGACGGCAGCGACGTGGGCACCCTGACCGACAGGGAGCTCTCCAAGATACGCAACAGGGAGATAGGCTTCGTATTCCAGCAGTACAATCTCATACCCGGACTCAATCTTGTCGAAAACGTCGAGCTTCCCCTGATCTACATGGGAATAGACCCCATAGATCGCAGGGAGCTGGCCCTTGAGGCCCTTGAAAAGGTGGGCCTCGGATCCAGATGGAAGAGCTTTCCCAAGCAGCTTTCCGGAGGCCAGCAGCAGAGGGTAGCCATAGCCAGGGCAATCTCCAACAAGCCTCCCATCATCATGGCCGACGAACCCACCGGAGCCCTCGATTCCCACACGGGAAAGGAGATCCTGGGCTTCCTTCAGGAGCTCAATCTTGAGGGACACACCATATTCCTCATCACCCACGACAACGGCATCGCCGCGACAGCCAGACGCATAGTCAGGATCTCCGACGGCAGGATCATCGAGGACAGACCGCAGGAGGTGAACTGGCAATGAACTTCTTTCAGTCTGTAAAGATGGCCTGGCGCTCCATCGTGAACAAAAAAGGCCGCTCAATACTGACCATGCTGAGCATATTCATAGGCATCGCCTCGGTGATGTCCATAGTCTCGGTCATGGAAGGCATGAAGGACTATACCCGCCAGCAGTACGCTGCCATGGGCACCAACCTGGTCAACGTCAGCATATACCAGTGGTCCTGGGATGAGGACGGCAACAGCACCGCCAAGGACTATTTTCCTGAGCTGTACAGCTACTGCGAGTCGATAAAGAAGTACGTTGACGGGATTACGCCCAACGGCTACGCATCTGCGACCGTCGTCTACGGTACCAAGAACAGCGACAACATGGAGTACAAATGGGACGAGGAGACCGGCAGGACCACCTCAGCTCCGCCCAGGATGTCGTTTGGCAGCGACCAGTACGCAGTTTGCAACAACCTGCAGCTGGCAAAGGGCAGGGATATATGCACCCTCGACATCGAGAACTACAACCAGGTAATGGTGCTGGGTTCGAGGGCTGCGGAGCAGTTCTTCGGCACCATCAATCCCGTGGGCAAGAACATGCAGGTCAACGGCACCAACTTCACGGTCATAGGAGTCTACGCTCCCAGAGCGACCGGAGAGAACGCCGACTTCATGCTCGACAATATAATAGTCTTTCCGTACACCGCCAGGCGCCTTCTCGGAGGCGAGGTCATCAGCGAGTTCATCATCAAGGCCAAGGATTCCGAGTCGGTCAACCAGGTCATAACCAGGGTCGGCGGACTGCTCAAGGGCCTCGTTCAGGAGGGAAGCGGCGGCTACAGCGTATACAGCCAGAACCAGTGGCAGGAGTCCGAAAACCAGTATCTGACCATGATAGGCCTTGTGCTGGGCGGAATAGCGGCAATAAGCCTTCTGGTAGGCGGCATCGGCATAATGAACATCATGCTGGTCACCGTCACCGAGCGAACCCGCGAGATAGGCATCAGAAGGGCCATAGGGGCCAAGCGGGGCAGCATAGTGCTCCAGTTCCTCATAGAGGCCGGCATGCTCTGCGGCTTCGGAGGCATACTGGGAATAGCGGTGGGCAGCGTGCTCAGCTACGTGCTGGGGAGGCTCATCTTCAAGATGACCCTCTACCCGGTGCCCTGGGTAACGGCGGGAGCCTTCGCTCTTTCGGTAGTTTTAGGTATGATCTTCGGCTGCTATCCGGCTATAAAGGCAGCGAGGCTGCAGCCGGTTGAAGCTCTGAGGTCCGAATAAAGGGGGAAAAATGTTTAAGAGATTTATTTCGTTCGCCTTGTGCGTTATGCTTGCGCTGGGGAGCGCGTCAGCGGTGTTCGCCGCGGGTTCCGCCTTCAGCGACGTGAGCGACCCCGCGGTCGCCCGGGACACGGAGATCTTAAGGCTCATGGGGGTAATAGAGGGCTATGAGGACGGGACCTTTAAGCCCGCGGGGAACCTCACCAGAGCCCAGTTCTGCAAGATGGCCGTGTGCATGCTCGGTATAGAGCAGGAGGCCACCAAGTATTCCAACATCACCATCTTTCCCGACGTAAAGCCCAGCCACTGGGCCTCGTCCTACATCAATCTGTCTGCGAAGGGCAGGGGCATCATAGCCGGCTACGACGACGGCACCTTCAGGCCCAACCAGCCCATAACCTCAGGCCAGGCCGTCACCATAATCCTTAGGATAATGGGTTATAAGGACGAGTACGTGGGAGGCATATGGCCCGACAGCTTCATGGCGGTCGGCGATTCCATAGGCCTGCTTGAGGGCTGCGGCTTCACAGGGGGAAGGCAGACCATCAACAGGGCCCAGGCCGCGAGGCTCTTCGTCAACATGATGACCTGCGACACCTACGACGGGGGAAAGGTCTTCAGCCTCTCCGACGAGGTGGTGTTCAAGTCCTACAGTGCCGATACCAACAAGATGGTATGCAGGGGCGAGGATAAAGTTGACGTAAAATATGATATGGTCAATAACATTAAGGATTCAATGTTTATCGGCATGACAGGCAGAATGGTCCTCGACGGAAAGGGCAAGGTCTTAAGCTTTATCCCCTCCGACAACAGCACAGGCATATACGACGGCATAGTAATAGCGGCGGCCGACGGGTCCACCGCAGGCTTTGCGCAGCTGGCCGGAGGCAACGACTATAAGATCTACAGGGACGGCGAGCCTGCAAGTGTTTCTGACATAAAGAAGTGGGACGTCGCGACCTACAACCCCAACACCAAGTCGATGAGGCTCTGCAGCACCCGCCTCAAGGTTCGCTACGAGGACTGCAGCGGGAGCCCCAAGAGTCCAGAGACCATCACCATACTGGGAGGCATGAGCTTCCCCGTAATGGAGAACGCAAAGCCCGATCTAGCCAATTTCAGGCCCGGAGACACCATGGTTGTGCTCTTCACCATTGACGGCCAGGTGGCGGGAGCTATAGATCCCTCTGCCGACAGAGCCGTGAACAGGACTGTCGGCGAAGTCGATAAGAACGGCAAGCTCTCAATTGATTTCTGCGGAGACAAGCTCGATATCGACGGCGCCATTGAAAAGAAATACTGGAGCTATCAGGTCATAATGACCGCGTATATGCTGGACGGGCCCCGCATAAACTATCTCAGCGAGCCCGAGACCACAGGCAGAGTATATTACGCCAAGATCACCATCAGCGGCGATGAAGACAACCCGACAGTCGTTTTCGACTGCGGACCGGACAAGAGCTTCACATTCTACAGGCTGGGTGTCTTCAGCAATCATCAGAGAGTTGCCGTCATGATCTCAGACAGCGAGGAAGCATTCTCCTGGGTCGACCCCATGAAGAAGCTTGAGGGCGTTAAGCACAGCAGCTGGCTGGGCAAAGAAGCTGTGACCTACGGCAGCTCGACCTATGCAATCGACGAAAATACCGTGTTCTATAATCTTGATGCCGAAGCCTGGTCCGACATGGACAAGTGCCTCGAATACGCCGAAAAGTCCGATATGTACGTTTACGACGGTGTCGTCAGGATAGTCGAATTCTCGGCGAGATAGGAGAACACCACCGATGTCATCAGTACTCCTGACCGGCGGAGCGGGCTTCATAGGCTCCCACACCGCCGTTGAATTCATAAAGCGGGGCTATGACGTGGTCATAGCAGACGACCTGTCCAACGCAGAAGAGAGCGTGATAGACAGGATCGCCCTTATAACAGGCAAAAGGCCGGTCTTCTATAAGGCCGACGTCTGCGACAGGGCAGCGGTCGAAAGGATATTCGACGAGAACGACATAGATTCCGTGGTCCACTTCGCTGCGAGAAAATCTGTGGGCGAATCGGTGAATAAACCGCTGATGTATTACAGGGTCAACCTGGACAGCACCGTCACACTGCTCGAAGTGATGAAGGAGAAGGGCTGCAAAAAGTTCATCTTCAGCTCCTCAGCCTGCGTCTACGGCGACAGCAGCCGGGTCCCCTTTACCGAGGAGAGCCCGGCGGGGCAGTGCGCCAATCCCTACGGCAGGACAAAGCACATATGCGAAGACATACTCATGGATGTGTCGAAGGCAGACCCCGGGCTTTCGGCGGTGATACTCAGGTACTTCAACCCCATAGGCGCCGACGAGTCGGGTCTTATAGGCGAGGGCCCCAGGGGTATCCCGACAAATCTCATGCCCAACCTTACCCGGGCAGCGGCGGGAGAGCTTGAAAAGATATACGTTTTTGGCACCGACTATCCCACCCCCGACGGCAGCGGAGTGAGGGATTACCTCCATGTGACCGATCTGGCAACGGGCCATATAGCGGCCCTTAGATATGCTGACAGTCACACGGGCTGCGAGGTCTTCAACCTGGGGACGGGCAGGGGATACTCGGTCCTCGAAGTGATAGAGTCCTTTGAAAGAGTCAACGGTCTCAAGCTTCCCGTAGTCCTGGCGGAAAGAAGGCCGGGAGACGTGGCGGTGAGCTACGCCGACCCGTCTAAGGCCGAAAGGCTGCTGGGCTGGAAGGCAGAGAAGAGCCTGGACGAGATGTGTGAAAGTTCCTGGAAATGGGAGAAAAAGGCCAGAGGCCTGGAATAGAGGAGGATGCGATGAAAGTTTGCGTAGTAGGCATGGGCTACATAGGCCTTCCGACGGCGCTGATGATGTCTTCCCACGGCGTGGACGTGGTAGGCGTCGATTACAACGCCGAGAAGATAGAGACTCTCAACGCCGGTCAGGTCACCTTCGAGGAGAAGGGCCTTACCGAGCTCTTCGATGCCGCCGTTAAAGCCGGGATCAGTTTTGAGACCGGTTATCCCAGGGCCGACATGTACGTGATCTCGGTCCCGACCCCCTACGACAGAAGGTCCAAGAAGATCGATCCCTCGTACGTCGTGAGCGCCGTGGAGAGCGTCCTCAAGGTATGTCCCAAGGGAGCGATAGTCTCGATCGAATCGACCATCTCCCCCGGTACGATAGACCGCTTCGTAAGGCCCGCCTTGAAGAGAGCGGGGCTCGCCTCCGGCATAGACGTTCACCTTGCCCACACCCCCGAGAGGATAATCCCGGGCAACATGGTCTATGAGCTGGAGCACAACTCCAGGACCATAGGCGTCGACGACGCCGAGACCGGAGAGGCGGTAAAGGCGGTATATTCAAGCTTCTGCAAGGGCGAGATGGTCATAACCGACATACGCACCGCCGAAATGACCAAGGTGGTCGAGAACACCTACAGGGACATCAACATAGCCTTCGCCAACGAGCTGGCCCGCATATGCAGGGACGGAGGCATGGACGTCTACGAGATAATACGCATAGCCAACATGCACCCCAGAGTCAACATACTGCAGCCCGGCCCCGGAGTGGGCGGCCACTGCATCTCGGTCGACCCCTGGTTCCTGGTGGGCGACTATCCCCAGGACGCTCTGCTGATACACCAGGCCCGCCGCATCAACGACGGCATGCCCGACTTCGTCATAGACCGCATCGAGACCGTCATGAAGATCAACGGCATTAAGGACATGTCGAGAGTCGGTCTCTACGGCCTGACCTACAAGGAGAACGTCGACGACGTGAGGGAGAGCCCGACCCTGCAGCTCCTCGAAAGGCCCCTTGCCCACGGCATAAAGGTCTACGACCCCTGGGTCAAAGACGACATCTGCGACAACCAGTACCACGACCTTCAGAGCTTCCTGAATGACGTCGACCTGGTGGTGATCATGGTCGGACACAAGTGCCTGAGGGACAATCTGGACGTTCTCAAAGGCAAGCTGGTCCTCGATACCAGGAACATCTGCCCCAACGGGCTCAACATCTACAAGCTTTAGGATATCAGCGGTCCCCAAAGCTGCAATTAACTGAAAACAAAGGTCCGCGGCCATATGACCGCGGACCTTTATATTTTGTCTGAAACTATGCCGGGCCCTTAGCGGATCCGCCTGTTACACAAGATATTTCTTTACAAAGGGTATCCGGTCGAGCAGGGCTGAGACCGCATTGGAAAGCAGGAAGACGAGCACCGTGAGAAGCGGCACGCAGAGCAGCGGGTCAAAGGACAGACAGTATATCCCCAGGCGGCTTTTCAGCTGCCTTATGATCAGCACGTGGACAAGATAGACCCCGAAGCTGTATTTTGACAGGCGACCGATAATACTGCGGGCTTTGGGAGCAAAGCTTTTGTTTTCGTAAAGGCTTCTGAAGAGTAAGAATACGGCGATCGTCATGAAAAATACGTTTAGGGTCGAATAGCCGTACAGGGTCTCCACAGCCTTGCCTCTGAAACGGGCGATGGCAGCGGATCCCGCGAAGGTCGCGATAAAGCCCGCGATCCCGGCGATGTACAGCAGAAGCTTTGTCTTCTTTCCGATCTTTATCCTGCTAAGCCTGTATCCGAGCAGATAATAGGGGGAATAACCCAGGACCAGCTGCATGCGGAAGTTATAGACGAGGTCCTGGACCCAGTCGGCGTTTTCGGGGGAGCTGAGCCTGATGAGGGCGATGCTCTGAGGGATGAGGAAGTTGAAGACCAGGGAGAGGATGATGAAATACTCGGTAAGCCTGTCGTCCTGCGCGATCTTTCTGAAGATCGGGGTCAGCATATAAAAGCCGGCTATCATGTAAAGGAACCACAGATGGTTCGGTCCGCTTATCCACGCTTTGATGATCCTCGCAGTCCCGTGACCCGGAAGAAATTCATATATAAAAGCGTATACAGCCGACCAGAAGATGAAAGCCGAAACGATCCGCAGTATATATTTGCCGAAAAGCTTTTTTAGAGGAATGTCGCGGTCCAGAAACAGAGCCCCGCTGATCATGACAAAGACCGGAACTCCCCAGCGCGAGGCTGATTCATACATGTTCAGCATGCGCCACTCATGGGAACAGATGTCCGTATTTGCCCAGGCGCTGGAACATACATGCAGCATGACAATGAAAAATGCCGCAGTTATCCTCAGAAGATCAAGATATATTTTGCGCCTGTCTTCGTTCAGAGTGTTTCCCATGCGTCCTTCCATTCAATCATTTTGCTGTCAGTTATTCTTTATATCATATTTTCTCCCGAATATTCAACGGCATTTGAAGCATGCGGACCGCGTTCCCGCAGGATTATCTTTTTTTGAATAAAACTTTCATTGCTTCAGAATATATGGTATACTGGCATCAAATGATACCGAATATATGGTATACAAAGCTTAATTATAAAAAGGGGAGAGTTAAATGAAAAACAGAAGAATCATTTGTCTTATTCTGACGATGCTGCTGCTCGTCATGACAGTGGCCCCGTCCTTAAGCTTCGCCGCTACCACGACGGTCACCATCAAGATCATGTCAGACGGCGAACCCGACGACGAAAACGGCAAGGGCTGGGACATAGGCTACGGCGACTACGGCGACTACGACGAGCTGGGCATAGTTCTCGACGAGGGCTATACCTTCAAGTTCTCGGGAAGCACCTGCAAGATGCCGGTATACAACAGCGGAACCATTTCCAGCGGCACCTTCAGCGATTACGTCATCAATTTTGAGGATGGCAAGCTTTCGGGCGGAACCTACAGCGGTACCGTGATCAATGAAGGCGAGATCTCCGGAGGATCTTACAGCGGATCAAAGATCCACAACTACGGGACCGTCAGCGGCGGAACGTTCAAAAAGCTTGTTAAGAACGAAGGTAAGATCACCGGAGGAAGCTTCAAAGGCGCCACCAACGAAGAAAAAGGCACCATTTCAGGGGGAAGCTTCGATTCATCCGTGACCAACTACGGCGAGATACCCAAGAAGAACAACAAAGCCACCTTCAACGGCGGTTTCATCAACCTGGGCACCGTTGCCGGGGGCACCTTTAAAGGCACCTTCGTCAACGGCGACAGCACAGACGATGATTACGAAGAAAGCGAAGTCAAGGGCGGAACGTTCTCCGGAGGCTCCAGCGACGAGTTCGACAACTACGCCGTCATCTCCGGCGGAACCTTTGATATGGATGTCACCAATTACAACACCATCAAGGGCGGCACCTTCAACAAGACCGTGATACTCGAGGACAGCAAGCACTACGATCTCGATGTCTCCGGCGGACACTTCACAGACATTGAAAACAACTCCAGGACCTACGATCTCGACGACGCCGAGCTGAGCTTTGCGGTCAAGACCTCAATCAAGGGCACCGGAAACGTCAGCGCTCCCAGCAGCGCCGAATCCGGCGAAAAGGTGACTGTACTCACCGCTCCCGGCATCGGAGTGGAGCTGGATTCCATCAAGGTCTACGACGCCTCCGGCGACAAGGTGACCGTCAAGAAGCAGTCTGACAATTATTACACCTTCACCATGCCCACCAGCTCCGCAACTATCAGCGTCATATTTGACGACTACGACGAGGACAACGAGATAGAAACCGTCGCGGTCTACGTTGAAGAGCCCGTGGAGGGCGAAGACCTGGCCAACGCCACCAACGTTGAGAAGAGCGGCGACAAGGCTCCCAACTACAAGGTCTCCAAGACCGTCTGGTACCTGGACGGCAAGGTCTATGACGACGAGGCCGAAGAAGGCGACGAATACACCATTTACGTCACCGTAGTTCCAAGCAGCGGTTACTTCTTCAGCGACGAGTCGGTGCGCGTTACCATCAACGGTTACAAGTGCAAGGTCGACAGCCTTTCGACCAACAAGCTGGTCGCCTACTACACCTTCGATGAGGTCGAACACAACACCCATAAGCACAAATACGAAGGCAAGTACAACAGCACCTATCACTGGAAGGAGTGCAGCTGCGGTTCCGTCATCGAGAAGGAGAAGCACACCTTCGGTTCCAACGGCTACTGCACCGTCTGCGGAGCCTACGACGCCACCAAGGTCACCGAGATGCCCTTCAAGGACGTCGCAAAGAATGCCTACTACTATGACGCCGTCAATTGGGCCTACACCTCCAAGCCCCAGGTGACCGAGGGAACCTCCGCCACCACATTCGGCCCCGGTTCCTTCTGCACCAGAGGTCAGGTCGTGACCTTCCTCTGGAGAGCCAAAGGCCAGCCCGAACCCAAGAGCACATCCAATCCCTTCACAGATGTGAAATCCACCGACTACTTCTACAAGGCAGTGCTCTGGGCATATCAGAACAAGATCACCGACGGCACCAGCGCCACCAAGTTCAGCCCCAACTCCAACTGCACCAACGCCCAGATCATAACCTTCATCTGGAGAGCGATGGGCGAGCCCGAGAAGGACGCCAACGCCGAGAACTGGTGGACCGACGCCTACTACTGGGCCAAGTACAACAACCTGCTCAAGGGCAGCTACACCGGCACCTACAAGCTGAACGACAACTGCACCAGAGCCAACACAGTCTTCTACCTCTACAACTACAGCAAGATCAAGAAGTAGGAGAGGGCGGAAGCCCATCCGTAAGGCTCATAACGGCACACAAAAAGGCTGCGGCAATTGAGCCGCAGCCTTTATTTTACTGTATTTCAGCGCAGCGCCGACGCTATGAGCTCCCTTGCCTGGGCTCTTGCGCTTTCGGTGATCTCGGTGCCCGAAAGGAGCCTGGCCAGCTCTTCTATCCTTTCTTCATCGCTTAAAGGCGCCACGGTGGTCATTGTGCCTGACCCGTCGGTCTCCTTTTTGATCATGTAGTGATGGTCTCCCATGGAGGCTATCTGGGGCAGGTGGGTGATGCATATGACCTGGTGGCCGGCGGCTATGGAGCGCAGCTTCCTGCCGACGACTCCCGCCGTGGACCCGCTGATGCCGGTATCTATCTCGTCGAAGATGAGGGTGGGGATGCCGTCGAGGTCTGCGATTATGCGCTTTAGGGCCAGCATTATCCTTGACAGCTCGCCTCCGCTGGCCACTTTGGCCAAGGGCTTAAGGTCTTCTCCGAGGTTTGCGCTTATTAGGAATTCGGCGGTGTCGGTGCCGTTCTCGGAGATAGGGCCTTTGTCGAGCTTTACAGAGAACCTGGCGTTCTTAAAGTTGAGCTCCGAAAGCTCGGTCTCGACCTTTGATGAGAGTTTCTCGGCGGCTTCCTTTCTGAGGCCGCCGAGCTTTGACGCCGCTTCGTCGTAGAGCTTTCTTGCTTCCTGTATGGCCTTTTCAAGCTCCCTTACTTTTTCATCGGAGTTTTCGAGGCTTTCAAGGGTCTTTCTGGCGTTTTCGGCGTATTCGATGACGGCGTCCAGGCTTCCTCCGTATTTGCGCTTAAGGCTTTTCAGAAGCTCCAGTCTTTCTATGGAGCTGTCCAGGTCGTCTGCGGAGAATTCGGACCCGTCCCTTAAGCGGCGGAGCCCCGTCCTCATGTCGTCGGCTCTGTAATAGAGGTCTTTAAGCTCCTCCGAAAAGCCTCTGATCTCAGACGAGAAGCTTTCGACGCCTTCCAGGCTCTCAACTGCGCTGCCCAGCCTTGAGACCGCGCTGTCGTCCGCTCCGAAGACCTGTTCGTAGGCAGAGGAGAGGGCCTCGAAGATCTGCTCCGAATGCTCCATGACGGCGATCTGCTCTTCCAGCTCCTCGTCTTCTTTGGGTCTTACGCGGGCCGCGTCTATGTCGTGAAGCTCAAAGCTTAAAAGCTCTCTTTGCCTCTTGCCTTCGGAAAGGCGCTTTCTGAGATCCATCAGCTCTGCGGAAAGGGCGGCGTAGGAGGCGAATCTTTCAGCCGTGACCTCACGGGCGCTTTTTACTTCGGCTCCTCCGTACAGGTCGAGGACTCCCAGATGCCTGTCTTTGTCGAGCAGGTACTGGTGGTCGTACTGGCCGTGGACGTCTGCGGCTCCCCTTGAAAAGGCGCTGAGCTGGGAGAGGGAAACTATGCTCCCGTTGATCCTGCACAGGCTCCTGCTCTGGGAGCTTATCTCCCTTCGTATGATGACTGGAAGCTCCTCGGGGACTCCCAGATCCTTAAGCTTTGGGATAAGTTCTTCCTCAGATCCGTCGACCACCAGGGTCACCACTGCCTTATCCTCGCCGGTCCTGATGTAGTCGGTATCGGCCCGGCTCCCCAGGGCCATGCTGAGAGCCTCTATGACCACAGATTTTCCGGCTCCGGTCTCTCCGGTGATGACGCTGAGGCCTCCCTCAAGACTTATGTCCAGCTTCTTTATGACAGCGAAATTTTCAATGCTTAAACCGGTGAGCATGGCTTACTGCACTATCTCCCTGATCCTGGACGCTATGCGCTCCACATGATCCTTGCTGTCTATGACAATGAAAATGGTGTTGTCTCCGGCTATGGTGCCCAGGACCTCTTCGGTGTTGTAGGAATCGAGGGCCTCGGCAGCGGCGTTGGCGCATCCGCTGAGGGTATGGATCACTATGATGTTTTCGGCGCTCTTGATGTCCCTTACGGTCTCTCTCAATATCTTAACGAAGCGGTCGTTGATCTTCTTCTCGGGCTTGGGGGGAAGGGTATAGCAGCTTTTTCCCTTGTCCTTTCCGGACTTTATGAGGTTAAGGTCCCTTATATCCCTGGACACTGTGGCCTGGGTCGCTTTGAATCCGGCTTCGGCAAGAAGCTCGACCAGCTGCTGCTGGGTCTCGACGTCGTATTCTTCGATTATCTCAAGTATCTTTTCTTTTCTGCTGCTCATTGAAATACCTCTCGAAAATATCGGTATGCATATATTCATGCATATTCATTCACATTATACCACGCTTCGGAAAGTTTTGACATGCTAATTAAATAACGCATATAAATGGACGGGAGTCCGCCTTAATCTTCTCAAAACCGAACATATGTGTTATTATATAACGGAATATGAGAAGGGCGTCAGGCGCCGAAAAGGAGAGGAATGAGGATACTCGGAATCGACCCGGGCTATGCCATCATGGGCTACGGGGTAGTTGAAAAGAAGGAAAACAGCCTGAAGCTTATAACCGCAGGAGCCGTAACGACTCCCAAAGACATGCTCATGTCCGAGAGGCTGAAGACCCTGTATTCCGAGCTTATGGATGTCATCGCGGAATACCGGCCCGAAGAAGCGGCGATCGAAGAGCTTTACTTCAATACCAACGCCAAGACCGTCATATTCGTGGGCGAAGCGAGAGGAGTCGCGGTCCTTGCCTGTTCCAACAGCGGCCTTCCCATCTACGAGTACACCCCTTTACAGATCAAGACCAGCATGACGGGCAACGGAAGGGCCGAGAAGAAGCAGGTCCAGTTCATGGTAAAAAAGCTTTTGGGGCTGGACGATATCATTAAGCCCGACGACGCTGCCGACGCGGTGGCCGCGGCCATGACCCACGCCAACACCGGCGAGGCCAGAAAGCGCATGCTCCAAAGGTGATCGAGAGGTAAAACACAATGTTTCACTATATCAAAGGCGTCGTGACCGACGTGCTCGCAGGCATGGTGGTCATAGAGTGCGGAGGCATAGGCTATGAGGTAAACGTGCCCGACGGCTGCGCGGCCATACTTTCGGCCGGTACCGGCGAACCTGTGACCCTGTACACGGTGATGGTCGTGAAGGAAGACGACGTGAGCCTCTACGGCTTTTCGGACAAGGACGATCTCACCATGTTCAGACTGCTCACCACGGTCAGCGGGGTTGGCGCCAAGGGAGCCCTCGCCATGATGTCGGCTCTTCCGGGAACGGACCTGGCAAGGGCGATAGCGGGCGAAAATATAGCCGCAATAACCAGGGCCAACGGCATAGGAAAGAAGATAGCCCAGAGGGTGGTGCTGGAGCTCAAGGAGAAGGTCAAGACCCTGGGGAGCTTTGATATCTCAAGGCCCGCGGCTTCGGAAGTGAAGAAGGACAGCCTCAAATCCCAGGCGGCCCAGGCTCTCATTGCTTTAGGCTTTACAAGGACAGAGGTTCTCACGGCCCTGGCCGGCCTTCCCGACGAAGGCCTCACCACCGAGGAATACATCAGACAGGCTTTAAAGAACAGAGGATAGGCGGTAATTAAATGCCAAAGGACGACAGGCTGGTGCAGACGAGCCAGCTGGAAGACGAAGAACTGCTGGAACGCTCCATAAGGCCCAAACGCTTTGCCGATTACATAGGCCAGACGGGTGTCACCGACCAGCTCAAGATATACATAGAAGCAGCAAAGATGAGGGGAGAATCCCTGGACCACGTGCTCTTTTCGGGCCCTCCGGGGCTGGGCAAGACCACTCTGGCAGGCATAATCGCGGCAGAGATGGGTGTGGAGCTTAAGATCACCTCGGGTCCCGCGATCACCAGGGCCGCCGATCTTGCCGCCATAGTGACAAACCTCGGCGAGGGCGACGTGCTCTTCATCGACGAGATCCACAGGCTCAACAGGGCCGTCGAAGAGGTCCTGTATTCCGCCATGGAGGATTTCGCAATAGACATAGTGACAGGCAAGGGCCCCATGGCCAGCAGCATAAGGCTGGGGCTTCCCCATTTTACTCTTATAGGCGCGACCACCAAGTCGGGCAGCCTTTCGGCGCCCTTAAGGGACCGTTTCGGTGTTCTGGCAAAGTTCGATCTCTACACAGAAGAAGAGCTTTCGCAGATCTTAAGAAGGACCGCGGGCATACTTGATGTGCGCATAGACGATGAGTCGACCATGCTGCTCGCATCCAGGTCGAGAGGGACTCCCAGGGTCGCCAACAGGCTGTTAAAGAGGGTGAGGGACTTCAGCATGGTCATGGGTGACGGGTCAATAGACAGGGAAATGGTCCTCAAGACCCTCGACATACTGAACATTGACGCCCTTGGCCTTGAAGACCTGGACCGCCGCATTTTGAGGCTCATCATAACCAGCTTCCACGGCGGCCCCGTCGGCATCGACACCATCGCCGCATCTCTGGGCGAAGAGAGGATCACCATAGAAGACGTTTACGAGCCTTACCTTATGCAGCTGGGGCTCCTCCACAGGACGCCCAAGGGCCGCATAGTGACCGACGCGGCCTACGTCCATCTCGGCCTTCCGGTGCCCGACGACAGGGGGAAAGCTTCGGACGAGAGCGAAGACGGGGAGCAGATCAGGCTATGGTAAGACGGAGCGCTGCTTTCATCTTCGCCATACTGCTGATACTCTGCTCAGCTCTTGTCTCCTTTGCCGACGAAGAGTTCACCTGGGTAAGGGTCGACGACAGCGTGGAGCCCGGAGGAGCCCAGGAACCCTCCGATCAGGTCGAGGATCCCGCCGTCCCCGATGACGGGGGAGAGGACGGGGAACCCATGTGGCTTCGCATAGGCCTAAAGTACTCTTCTTCAGCTGTCACGGGCAGCACAGTGAGCTGTCCCGACGGCTTTATTCTGGCCGAAGTCGGACGCTATTCCTGCGAAGAGACCGAAGACCTGAGAGACTATACAGAGCTTTATATCAAGATCTCAGAGGGGAAAGCTGCGGTATATGACAGTCCCGAGGGCGAAGAGCTGGCTGTATTATCGGAAAACGACGCTCTTCTTTCCGCCGCCGAAGATCCGGACGACAGGATAGTGACCATTGACGGGTCCCGCTACAGGGACGGCGTGAGCTACAAGGTAAGCGGAAGCGCCATGAGCGTCATCAACCGCGTGACCCTGGAGCATTACGTCCTCGGCGTTGTCGCCAACGAGATGGGCTACCAGTACCCGGCCGAAGCCTTAAAAGCCCAGGCCGTCACAGCGAGAAGCTACGCGGTATGCAATCTTTCAAGGCACGGTTCGAGCGGATTTGACCTCTGCACCGGTCAGAACTGCCAGGTCTACAAGGGTGTGAGCTCCGAAAGGGAGACGACCACCGCGGCCTGCCGTCAGACCCGGAATCTCATACTGACCTACGAAGGAAAGCCCGCCGGCGGTTTTTACTACGCCTACAGCAGCGGCTACACTCTGGACTCCGACAAGGTCTGGGCGACCCAGCCCGGCTACCTCATAGGCGTCAAAGACGAGTACGCATCGGAATACATCTGGAAGGCAAATATAAGCTTTGAGAGCCTCAGAGCAAGGCTGAACTCTCTCGGCTACAGCTGCGGTGAGATAAGCGAGGTAAAGGTCTCCGAGAGAACGGACAACGGCGCCGTCATGACCCTCACTGTTATGAGCGACGGTGGCAACGTGAAGATAAGCAAGTCCAACATCACCGGCGCTCTGTCTTATCTCGGCGTAAAGTCCCAGTTCTTCTATATCAGCGGGACCGATTATCCCGGCAAAGAGAGTTACCCCATAGGCAGCGCGGCGGCCTTTAAGGGGCCTTCGTTTGAACCTGACGACGAGGTATACGTCATGGGGGCGGATCTTGAGCCCGTGAAGCGAACTGCGTCCGAACTTTACGTTCTTTACGGCAAAAAGATCGCTTTGCTCTTCGAAGCCGAGCAGACAGGCTACAGGGACGAAACTGCGGATTCGGGCTCCCTCTACATCACCGGCTTCGGCTACGGACACAGCGTGGGCATGCCCCAGGTCAGCGCAAAAAACATGGCGGAGGCGGGCAAGTCCTTCGATGAGATACTCAAGTATTACTATACCGGCATAAAGGTACGGTCACTGTATAATCAGGATTGATATGAACGTCAGCGATTTCGATTACATGCTCCCGCCGGAGCTCATAGCCCAGCAGCCCGCGGAAAAGAGAGACGGTTCAAGGCTTCTGGTCGTCCACAGAAGCAGCGGAGAGCTTGAGCACAGACATTTTTCAGATATTCTGGAGTATTTAAGGCCGGGGGACTGCCTGGTCCTTAACGATTCAAAGGTCATACCGGCAAGACTCTACGGTGTCAAGGAAAGCACCGGGGCTCATATCGAGTTTTTGCTTTCCAGGAGGATAGAGGGCAACGACTGGGAGACCCTTGTGAGGCCGGGAAAAAGACTGAGGCCCGGCGATACTGTTGTTTTCGGGGAGAAGGGCGAGCTTAAGGCCGAGATCATCTCCAACTCCGACGACGGGACCCGCATAGCGCGCTTCAATTGCGAGGGCAGCTTCATGGATACCCTTGAAAAGCTGGGCTCCATGCCTCTTCCCCCATACATCGAAAGAAAGAGCGGCGAAGCCGACAGGGAGCGCTACCAGACAGTCTACGCGAAAAACGAGGGGTCTGTTGCCTGTCCCACGGCAGGCCTGCACTTTACCCCCGAGCTGCTCGATAAGGCCCGTCAAATGGGCGTAAACACAGCCTTCCTCACACTTCACGTCGGGATAGGGACCTTCAGGCCTGTAAAGGCCGAGAAGATCGAAGACCACCACATGCACATCGAGGAGTACACGGTGAGCGAAGAATGCGCGGCTCTCATGAACGAAACCAAAGCGAAGGGAGGGCGCATCATCTCGGTCGGGACCACCGCCTGCCGCACCATGGAGAGCGCGACGGGGGAGGACGGCATCATAAGGGCAGGCAGCGGCAGCACCGGTATCTTTATCTACCCGGGCTACAGATTCAGGATGCTCGACTGCCTCATCACCAACTTCCACCTGCCCAAATCGACCCTGCTGATGCTGGTCAGCGCCCTCTACGACAGGGAGAAGATGCTTGAGGTCTACAATACCGCCGTTAAGGAGCGCTACAGGTTCTTTTCCTACGGCGACGCCATGTTCATAGAATGATCTATCAAAGAGTTTCCGGTCTGCGACAGATCAGAGAAGGAATTCGACGAGGAAGTACAGGAGTAAAACGCTATGAAAACATTAAAGACTGAAGTTCTTGTCATAGGAAGCGGGGGCGCGGGCCTTAGGGCCGCAGTTTCCGCGGCGGACGAAGGAGCGCAGGTGCTCATGGTCTGCAAGGGCAGGGTGAACCGCAGCGGGTCCACTCTTCTTGCCGGAGCCAACGTCAGCGCCGACGTCATGTGCGACGGAAGATCGATGGCTTCGATGAACATAGGCATAGGCGACGAAAACGACAGCAAAGAGGCCTTTTTCAGGGATATAATCCTCGAAGGAATGTATCTGGGAGACAGAAAGCTGGTAAAGCAGTACGTCGAGAACGCTCCGCAGGTCATAAGGGAGATCGTTGAAAACAACAGCAATCTGCATCCCAAAGGCGACGACAGGGAGATAGGCATTCCGGGGTCCACCATCATCGACACCTACTACAAGATACTGAAGGAAAGAAAGGTCGAGGTCATTGAGGACTCGGCGCTCCTGGACCTTCTCAAGGCAAAGGACGGCACCATAGGAGGAGCCCTTTTCCTCGACCTGATACACGGAGAGATATTCGCGGTCAACGCGGCCGCGACCTTGCTCGCCACCGGCGGAATGCACAATTGCTATGATTTTACCTCGGGCACCACGGGTCTTGCGGGAGAAGGCCAGGCGGCCGCTATCAGGGCCGGCGCCGAGATGACCGACATGGAGATGGTTACCTTCTGCGCCGGCGTCATCACCCACCCGCTCAAGTGGAGGGGAAGCATACTTCCTTACATCATCCACACCAACGACTGGTTCAGGCTCAAAAACCGCGACGGCGAGGAATTCATGGAAAAGCATCTGCCAAGGAGCGCGGTGGATCTCGCGCTCCACTCCGAGTGGAACAAGATGCTGCTCTGCTACGCCATGTACAAGGAAGTCAACGACGAAAGAAAGGGCGACGAGTACGGCGGAGTCACCTTTGACCTTGAGTTTAAGGATGAGGCCGACGAGCAGGCCTTCATGGATCACTATCCCTTCCTCAAGACCGGTACCTGCAATGAGATGATAAAGTACCTGAAGGATAACGGGGGCATGCCGGTATACGGGGCCGCCCACTACTTCGACGGAGGCATAAGCATAGACGAGACCTTCAGGACCACGCTTGAAGGCCTTTTTGCAGCCGGCGAATGCACAGGAGGGACTTTCGGAGCCAACAGGGTCTCCGCGGCGACCACCCAGATGCTGGTCCAGGGCCTGGAAGCGGGGAAAACAGCCGCTGCCTACGCAAAGAAGGCCGGACTCAAAGAACTCTGCCCGGCCTGCCTCGAAGAGGCCGAAAAGGACGCCCTGAGGCCCTTTGAGAACAAGGGAAAGGGCAATCCCAGAAGGCTTAAAAAGACGGTGAGCGCGATAATCTCCAGGAGCGCGGGCATAGTAAGGCGCGAAGACCAGATGGCCTCGGGCCTAAAGGATCTTGAAGCCCTGGATCTCGATTCCTGGGGCGTCACCATAGACACTCCCCAGTACAACCGCAGCTGGATGGACTGGCTGGAAGCCCGCTCGATGATCACCTGCGGCCTGGGCATACTCAGGTCCTCCCTTGCGAGAAAGGAGAGCCGCGGCGTATTCATCAGAAGCGACTGCTTCTATACCGACAACGACGAATATCTCAAGACCACCAGATATAAGGACGGAAAAGTCTGGCTCGAGCCGGTGGAGCAGGGAGAGATCGCGGCTCCCGCCGGCAGGACCGACTACATCGAAAGCGTCGAGGCCGTAATAAAGCGCCTCAGTTACTCTTCTTAGGAGGCTCCCATGGACGAAATGAGAAATATACTTGTCAAGATCAAAAGGGGAGGGACCTTCGAGGGCTACAACGTCGCTGTCGAAGAAGGCATGTCGGTGATGGATGTGCTTGAGCGCATATACGACACCCAGGACGCGACCCTGGCCTTTTTCCGCCACGAAGCCTGCCATCAGGAGGCCTGCGGCAAGTGCCTTGTAAAGGTCAACGGCAAGGTCTGCCTCGCCTGCGGAAGAGAAGCCCTTGAGGACGAGATGGTCATCGAGCCCTATAACGACAAGGTCGTAAGAGACCTCATCTGCGAACCGAGGTAAAGGGATGAAGCTCAGCGAAGTTCACCACGCAAACATACTCACCGCCTTTTACAATGGCCTCACGGAGGCTCTGGGAGAGGCTCAGGGACGCGCGGCCTTCCTCATGGCAGAAAGGGCTTACGGCGAGAGAAGGGGCCGCAGAATGGCACTGAGAGCCTTAAGAGACGGCAATCCCCCGGACTTTACCTCCTACTTCGCCTACGGCGAGCTTCTCACTACTCCCGGAGGCTACGATGGGAGTTACGAAGCTTCCGAAGGCCTTATACACGAGACCCAGTGGAAATGCCCCTGGGCAAGCGCCTTTAAGGATTGCGGCAGCATGGACTGCGCGAAGCTCTACTGCAGGGAGATAGACGCTGCGGTCGTAAGGGGCTTTAACCCTCTGCTGGACTATCGCTACGGCGGCAACATGCACGAGAACGGCACCTGCGTCTTTTATTTCAGAAGTCCCGAGATAAACGAAAAGACCCTTGAGACCTGCTCGGAAAGGCTCAAAGGCAGGGCTCCCGAAAAGAAGGACATGACCTGGCACAGCGGCGACGTTTACCAGATGTTCTGCCGCATCGTCTCGCAGATCTGTCCCGAAACCCTCGGAAAGATCAAGGAAGATATAAAGCAGAGGCTGGGGAGCGAAGCGTTCGAGCTTCTTGAAGAACTGAAAAACAACGATTACGACAGCATTCAGCGCTGATGAGGGCCGAGGCCCCGAAAGGACAGACATGGCGGAATACATCAACGAGACCATAAGGATCATAGAGGAGAGGACCTCCTGCAGATCGTATATACCTGACTCCATGACCGAAGAGGAGAGGGCGATAATCACTTCTGCAGCCCTCAGGGCTCCCAACGGGGGAAAGATGTCCAAATTCGCCCTCATAGATGTGAGAGATCCGGAGCTTAAGAAAAAGGTCGCCAAATGGTGCGACAATCAGAAGTTCATAGAGGACGCTCCCGGGGTCTACGTGGTGCTCTCCGACTTCAGCCGCTGGTTCAGGCTCTTCAGAAAGCACGTTAAAAGCATGGGAGCTCCCATCAACTATCCCAGAGAAGACGAAATACTGCTCTGCGAGATCGACGCGGTACTTGCCGCCGAGAACATGGTGATAGCGGCCCAGTCCATGGGCATAAGCTCCTGCTTCATAGCCGACATCATCACCAACTACAAGGAAGTCAAGGAGACTCTGAAGCTTCCCAAATACGTGATGCCCATCACGCTGCTGATCATGGGAAGGCCCAAGAATCCTCCCAAGGAAAGAAGTGCCCGCATAGACGCTCCTATCGTTTTCACAGACTGCTATAAGGAGATGCCCGACGGCGAGCTGGACCACATGGTGGCGCCGCTGATCGCCAAAGATTCCAAGGGCGAACCGGTCATGAGCGAGGAGGAGTTCATCAAGCGCTACTACATCAGAAGGCTGGGCAGCTGGCTGTCCTTCGACAGAGCCTTCAATGTGAAAGAGATGTTCGCCGACTTGCTGTCGAGCCCATACGAGGAATAGACGCAAACAAAAATAAAATGGGGAGCGGAACCGCGCTTTCGCTCTTCTTTTTATGCCCCGGATATGATATAGTATATTGTCATATATTGTGCAAGTCTGCTTAAATAAGCGGCGCTTATATCCAAGATATAGGTCCGATGCGGTTAAAGACACTCAGGTGAGATAAAATGAGCTTCAGCGATCCGAAATTCATAATCGTTTTCATGCCGGTCTTCGTGGCGGTATACGTCAATCTGTCGACGAGATCGAGAAAGTACTGGCTGTGCGCGGCCAGCATCGGCTTTTATCTGCTCTGCATCATAGAGCAGCCCTGGTCCGCGTTCCTGCTGCTGCTGTCGGCGCTTTTCAATTACATAATTGCCATGGCTCTGGAGGAATCGCCCAACAGGGGACTCGTCTTCCTGGCAGGCGTAGCCTGGAACGTCATTACTCTGCTGACCTTCAAGTACACCGCGCTATTCATCGGGAGCCTGCCGTTTATACCTGCGGTCCTGGGCATCGACCCGGGCAAGTATCAGGTTGACCTTCCCATCGGTATCAGTTTTTATACCTTCACCTTCATCTCGTATGTCGTGGATGTGTACAAGGGCAGGATAAAGGCCGAGACAGATCCGATAAGTTTTCTTGCTTATGTGATGTATTTCCCGAAGTTCATGTCGGGACCCATCACCAGATACGGCGATCTTGGCCCGCAGATAAAGGATTCAGAGCCCGCCATGGGTCCTCTCCTCGAGGGTCTCAAGCTCTTCGTGTTCGGCCTCACCTTCAAGGTATTCCTTGCCCACCAGCTGGGCAATCTGTTCAGCGACGTTAAGACCATAGGCTACGATTCGGTCTCCACAGCCCTTGCATGGATGGGCGTCATCGGCTACAGCCTGCAGCTTTACTTAGATTTCTGGGGCTACTCGCTGATGGCCATGGGGATCGCCAAGATGATAGGCATGGAGCTTCCCGAGAATTTCAGGGCTCCCTATGCTTCGGTCTCCATGACCGAGTTCTGGAGGCGCTGGCACATCACTCTGGGCAGCTGGTTCAGAGATTACGTGTACATACCTCTGGGAGGAAGCAAAAAGGGTCTGAGCCGCACCGTGATCAATCTCTTCGTGGTCTGGCTGCTCACCGGAATGTGGCACGGCGCTTCGTGGAACTTCCTGATCTGGGGCATACTTCTCTTCGCCGTGATGACCGTGGAAAAGCTCGGCCTTAAAGACTTTCTTGATAAGCACAGGGTCGTCGGTCACATATATATGGCGCTTCTGATCCCCTTAAGCTGGACGGTATTCGCCATCGAAAGGTCAAAAGACCTCATGACCTGCCTGTCAAGGCTTTTCGGAGGCACTTCGGTCAACGTGATGGAAGGGGACTGGCTCAAGTACGGAAAGACCTATTGGTGGATACTTCTCATCGGCATAGCGCTTTCGACGGAGCTTCCGTTTAAGGTCTACGAAAAGTGGGGAAGCAGGAAGTGGTTCTGGCTGGTCTGCGCCGGCTGCGCCGCTCTGTCGGGCTACTGCATTTATAAGGGATCCAACGATCCGTTCATGTATTTCAGATTCTGATTCAAAAGGGACAAACTGTTCAATGAAGATCAATTCTAAGCTAATCATAATAATATTACTGTCAACGATCCTTGTTTTAAGCGGCTGCGGAGGGGACGCTCCCGCGAAACAGGATATCAAGTCTGAAACCGCGCAGGCCGCTCCTGCAGAGTCCGAGACTTCAAAGCCGGCAGAAAGCGCGGAAGTAAAGGAGGCCCAGGCAGCACCCGAAAAGGATGAGAAGTCCCAGAAGTCTGCCGAAAACACTCACGCGCAAAGCCCCGAAGCAGGCAATAGCAGCGACGCAAAGCAGAGCGGACAGGTATCCGAAGTTCAGACCGGCTCCGAAAAGACCGGGGAGACCTCCCAAACTCAGGAACCCGCTGTTCCTTCCGACGCTGTCCCGCCCGCTCCGGTCTCGGCAAAGCCCGATGGCTATCCGCTTGACGAGCCCTATATCTACACAGGCGAGGACGGCAGGGAAAAGAAGGACCTCTTCGGGGGCTATTTCAACGACTCCCTCTTCATAGGCGATTCCAGGAGCGTAGGCATAGTCGAATACGGCAATGTGGGAGAGCCCACAGCCTTCTGCAATACCGGACTCAGCGTATACAACTACGACAATGACGATCTTGAGGTCAACGGATTCGGCAAGATAAGCCTCGCCGAACTTCTCGAGCTGGGCAGCTTCGACAGGATATACATAGGTCTGGGCATCAATGAACTGGGCTATAAGCAGGAAGACGTCATTGCCCATTATTCCGAGCTTTTGGACATAGTAAAGGCCAACCAGCCCCAGGCCGACATCTACCTTCTTGCGAACCTTCACGTCACCTACGATAGATCCCGCAGGGACAAGATATACAACAACGGCAAGATCGACAGCCTCAACGAACTCATAAAGGGACTCACCGACGGCACCAAGATCATGTTCATCGACGGAAATCCCTTGTTTGACGACGGCGAGGGCAACCTGAGCCAGGACTACACCGGAGACAACACACACCTTTACGCCAGGTTCTATCCCACCTGGACCCGCTTCATATACGAGAACACCAAATAGAAGGAGCAAGGCTTGAGCGAGAAGCACGCAGTCACCTATACCCTCATAAAGGAAGACAGCAGGACCCGGGCCAGAAGGGGAGTGCTGCACACTCCCCACGGAGACGTGCAGACCCCCGTTTTCATGCCTGT
>JAFRWQ010000156.1 GCA_017437925.1 Bacillota bacterium | reverse complement strand
TCAAAGCCCATGGCCTTCGCCGCTGCCATTACGGTGAGAGCGTAGGACAGGGGGATGACGGGGCTTATCACTTTTCTCGCGCAGAGGTATATGCCGCCCAGTATCAGTGCCAGGGCGCTTATTTCTCCCATGGACCCGTTGACCAGGCCCAGGAACATCTCAAGGTTTGAGGGCAGGGTCCTGGCGTTGGAGAAGAGGGCGAGGGGGGTCGCCCCGCTGACCGCGTCGGCTCCCATCAGGGCTGCAGGGCCTCCCGCCGCCGCTATGGCGACCCGGGACATGCGCGAAGTCACGATGAAGCGCTGCATCTCGGACTGGTAGCTGTAGAAGAGGACCGCCCGTCCTACCAGGGCCGGGTTTGCGAAGTTCTTTCCAAGGCCTCCGAAGATCTGCTTTGCAACAACTATCGCGGCGAAGGCCCCCGTCATTATGATCCACCAGGGGGTGGAGGGGGGAAGGCCCATGGCCAGTATCGCTCCGGTCACGGCGGCGCTCAGGTCTCCTATGGTCTGGGGCTTTCTGAGAGCCCTGCGGCAGCCCCACTCGAAGATCACGCAGAAGGCTATGCTCAGGGCGGTGACCAGAAGGCAGGAGGGACCGAAGATGTACACGGCCCAGATCTGGGCGGGGACCAGTGCTATGAGCACGTCCCTCATGATGGAGGCGGTGTCTTTTCTGGCGTTTATATGGGGGGCGGGGGAGACCGCGAGCATTTTTTCAGCGCTCATCGTTTCCTCCTTCCGCCTTCGCGTTCTTTTTGATCCAGCTTTGCGCCAGGCCCAGTTCAAAGCTCAGCTGCTTTCTTGCGGGGCAGACGTAGCTGCAGCAGCCGCAGAGGGTGCACGAGAAGAGAAGGCCGCGCTTTAAGGTCTCTTCGTCTCTCTTTCTCCAGGCTTTGAAGAGAAGGGCGGGCATCAGGCCTTCGGGGCAGCTCTCCATGCAGCGGCCGCAGTTGATGCAGGCAGTCTCCCTGTCCCTTTCGGCGCGGTAGGCCGAAAAGCACAGAAGGGCGTTGTTGGTCTTTATCGTGTGGAAGGAGGCCGAGGGCAGGGCGCTGCCGGTCATGGGGCCTCCCGCAATTATCTTTCTCACCGCGGAAAAGTCGGCTCCGCAGAACTTAAGGACCTCTTCGATAGGAGTCCCGATGGGGACTTCCAGGTTCATGGGCCTTTCAAGGACGTCTCCGTCGACGGTTATGGTGCGGGACACCAGGGGCATCCCGGTGATCAGATACTGCTGCAGCTTGATCACGGTGCTGACGTTTAAGACCAGCACACCGGCGTCACGGGGCAGGCTTCCCTCCTTCAGCCTCAAGCCGCATAATTCTCTTATGAGCAGGGTCTCCTCGCCGGCGGGATAAAAGCCGGGCAGGGTCTCGACCCTTGTGTTTTCAAGGCTTTTGCAGAGTTCTTCCAGGACCGGGACCGCGCTGTCGTCCTCTCTTGCCGCTATGATCCCGCTCTCTATCCCGAGGCGCTTTTGTATCTCGAGCGTGCCGGCCGCGACCTCCCTTGCGTAGGCGTTCATGTTGATGTGGTCCGAGGTCACGAAAGGCTCGCATTCGGTGCCGTTGACTATAAGGGTGTTGATCTTCCCTTTGTCCGGGCTCATCTTGGTCTCGGCTGAGACTCCGCTTCCCCCAAGCCCCACAAGGCCGCAGTTCCTCGCGGCTTTGAGAAGATCATCCCCGCTTTCGATGACCGGAGGCTTCACGCTCTCGTCTCTGGTCTGCCTGCCGTCGGTCTTTATCACCACGTGAAGGTCGCTTCCGCCCAGCTGGGAGGGCAGCTCCTCAATGGAGATAACGGTGCCTGAAACGCTGCTGTGGACCGGTACTCCGCCCGCTTCATCGCAGGTCCCGATGAGCGTACCGACGAAGACCCTGTCGCCCGGCTTCACCACGGGGCGGCAGGCGGGGACTCTGCCCTGGGTCATGGGTATGCGTACCATGCCGGGCAGGGTCACGGGCATGACCGACATACCTTCGGTCGTCTTGTGGCTCTTTATGTTAAGTCCTTTTTTCCTGGAGGAAAATATCATTTGGCGGGTGCTTCGTGCCCTTTCATTTGCGCAGATAATTATTCAAATTATCTTATAACGAAT
>JAFRWQ010000155.1 GCA_017437925.1 Bacillota bacterium | reverse complement strand
TTCCGCGATGATGACAAGGCTTCCGCTGCCGTTGATCGTCAGATCGTCGTGGGCGAATACGGCGCCTCCGGTGCCGTCCGAAAGAGCCTCGGATGAATACGCAGACCCGCTCTTCATGCTGTTCACGCTGCCTTCGGCCAGGGTCAAAAAGACCTTGTCAGCCTGGTCCACCCTAAAGCACGCGTCGTCCGAGCAGCTGATATCGGCCCCGTCCAGCAGTATCCAGACCTTGGAATTCTTATGGGCGTCGACGATCAGGCTGCCGTCGTCGAGGGTCCCGGAGACCACGAAGGTCCCGGCCGAGGCTATGATCACGTCGCTTCCCTTAACGTAGGCTCCGGAGCCCGATACCGAGGCTGTGCTTCCCTTAAGGCTTATGACCGTCGCCCCCGAGCTGTCCCAGGAGGCATCCAGGTCGCTTTTGGTGAACATCTTGGAGCCGGAATGGCCTTCCGAATCCTCGTCCACCACCAGCTCTATCCCCAGGCGGCTGCCGTTCATGAAGAGGACCGTGATCAGCAGAGTGAAAGCGAGGACGGCAACGCAGATCTTGTCAAAATTCTTATGCGTTGACACTGAGCGTCCCCCTTACACCATATAATCGCCGTTGTAGCTGACCAGCACGGCGCTTTCCACGCCCTGCATCTCCGAGAGCTCGTTGATGAAATCGGTGTTGTCGCTTTCGAGCCTTACCTCGAGGTTGAGTTCAACGCAGCCTCTGCGGGCGGTCTTGCTCTTTACCACGCACTTTTTGGTCTTGCCCTTAAGATAAGCCAGGGCAGCCTCTTCGCTCTCGTGGCCGTCGACGCTGAGCACAACTATGTAGGGGTTGCTCATGTCCTTGCGGTTGGCGAAGATGAGTATTATGAGGCCGATGAATACGCTGCCGAAGACGGCGAGGGGTATCATGCCCGCAGCCAGCACTATGCCGGCGACTATGGCCCAGAAGAGGAAGGCTATGTCGAGAGGCTCCTTGATGGCGGTCCTGAAGCGGACTATGGACAGGGCGCCCACCATACCTAAGGACAGGACCACGTTGGAGGTCACAGCCAGTATGACTTCGGTGGTTATCATGGTGAGGGCCACCAGGGTCACGCCGAAGCTTGAGGAATACATGACCCCCTGGTAGGTCTTCTTGTAGATCAGAAAGATGAAGAGCCCCAGGCCGAAGGAGAGGAGCAGGGCCAGGACCATGTCCAGTACGCTGACCGCGGTGATGTTCTCGAGGAATGATGATTTGAAGATGTCGCTGAATGTCATTTTGGCTGCCTTTCTATGAAAATTGCTTTATTATTAATCGTATATCCTGCACTGGGCGTATTTGGAGAAGGCTCCCGCCCTTCTTCCGGGGGTCCGGACGCAGTCCTTTATTATCGAGGGAAGATATGCGTCCCACTTGACCTCGAGCAATATGGGGGCGTCACCCGCGGGGACGGTGACGCAGTCGGCGTCCAGAAAGTCTGTGCAGGAAAGCCCGGTCCTGATATCGTAGTCGAAGGTGACCCTCACATTGCCGGGCCCGTATATGTAGGGCTCCCTGGTGTAGTCTACAATGGTCTTCGGGGCCAGGCCCTGATACCTCATCTTGCAGTATAGCTCCTGGACCAGAGGCCTTCCGCTCTCCATCATCCAGTCAATATCGCCGTCGACTATCTTCTGAGCTTCTTCGGCGGTGAGAACAGCGCTGTATTTGGTCCCCAGACCGTTCACCTTGCTCTTTTTTTCCAGATGGATGAGGGAAGTGTCGCCGTTGTAGTAGCGTATGCGGAACTTCTCCCTCATGTTGACTCCGTCGGCTTTTTCCCTTAAGGCCTTGTCATTCGGATTGTCGAAATATAGGCTGCGGATATAGTATTTTCTGTCGATGGCGTGGGGATCGCTTTCCGCGACCGCTCTGAGCCTTGCCCGTATGGAAAGCAGGTCGCTGAAGCTTATCTCGTGCTTCAGCTCGTGCCGGTACTGTTTATCCATGCGTAAGAGTTTCCTCCTTGATCGGTGATAAGTAATTATAGAAAGACAATATGGCGATTTCAACGGCAGTTCGTGTAGTTTCCATGTACTTTGCGGCAAAGTGATGTGAAAAGTGCCTTAATTTACGCTTTTGTGTCAATTGCCGAAATAACTGCACTTTGGCGGAGTTTTATGATATCATTGATTGGTTATGAGAGAGATCGTCATAGAACAAAACGACGGCGGCCAGAGGCTCGACCGTTTCCTGAGGAAATATCTGCCCAAGGCTCCCCTTTCGTACGTTTACAAGCTCATACGAAAGGACATAAAGCTCAACGGCAAGAGAGCTAAGGAGGATTCCATGCTCTCGGAAGGCGACGTGCTCAGCATATACGCCGCCGATCAGGATCTGGACGCCTACACCGAAAAGAAGAGAACGCGCAGCGCCAAAAGGCAGTTCACCGTCCTCTTTGAGAACGACGACCTCATCATAGTCTCCAAGCCTTTCGGACTGCTGGTCCACGGCGACAAGACCGAAAAGAAGGACACCCTGGCCAACCAGGTGACCGACTACCTGATAGAGACGGGGGCTTATGTGCCAAGACTCGAGAAGAGCTTCGTCCCC
>JAFRWQ010000154.1 GCA_017437925.1 Bacillota bacterium | reverse complement strand
GCTGGGAGGGCAGCTCCTCAACGGAGATAACGGTGCCCGAAACGCTGCTGTGGACCGGTACTCCGCCCGCTTCATCGCAGGTCCCGATTAGCGTGCCGACGAAGACCTTGTCTTTGGGCTGTACTGCGGGACGGCAGGCGGGGACCTTGCCCTGGGTCATGGGTATGCGGACCAGCTCCGGCAGGGTCATGGGCATGACGGACATGCCTTCCGTCGTCTTATGGCTCTTTATATTCAGTCCTTTTTTCCGTGTGGAAAATATCATCTGCAGCTTTGCTCAAGGCCTTTCATTTTCGGAGATAATTATTCAAATTATCTTATAACGAATCGGAAGAAAAGTAAAGGGCGGGGATGTCCCCGAAACCTCGGCTCTTGCGCGGGCTTGCCTTCTCTGCTATAATGAGTCAGGCTTGAGAAAAGGCCTTTTTGATGTTGCGGCAAATCGCGGGGCGATAGTCCCGCGGACTGAGATATAAGCGAGGAAAACTTGGCAGCTATAGAAAACCTCAGGGACATGATCAACGCCTCCGCCGATAAGTACGGAGAGCAGGCGGCCTACCTGTACAAGGAAAAGCCCGGCGGTCCCTACCTTGAAATATCCTTCGAGCAGTTCAGAAACGACGTCTACTGTCTGGGCACGGCGCTGATAGACGCCGGTTTTTCAGGCTGCCGCATGGCCGTCATAGGCGAGAACCGCTACGAGTGGATAGTGACCTACCTTGCCGTCGCCTGCGGCCTGGGAGTCATAGTCCCCCTGGACAAGGAGCTTCCGCCCCAGGAGATCGCAGCCCTTATCAAAAGGGCCGAGCTCACCGGCATCACATATTCGTCAAAAGTTGCGGGAAGGCTGAGGGAGGCCCTGAACATCCTTGATAGCGAAGGCGCGGACATCTCGTCCATCAGGCTCATAAGCATGGAAAAGCCCCCGGTCGACCTGGAGGTCCTCCACCTCAACACCCTGATCGAAAAGGGAAGAAAGCTGAGAGCTGCCGGCACCAGAAGATACGACAAGCTGCCCATAGACCGGGACGGGATGAGGATACTCCTCTTCACCTCGGGCACCACGGGCCTTGCCAAAGGCGTCATGCTGAGCCACAAAAACCTCTGCAGCAACGTGCTGGCGACCGCCGTATACGTTGACCTCGACCGCCTGAACGGCCCCAAGGTCGGCCTTTCCATACTGCCCATGCACCACACCTACGAGTTCTCGGCCAACGTGCTGGGTTCCCTCTACCAGGGCGGGACCCTGGCCTTCTGCGAGGGCCTGAAACACATTGTAAAGAACATGGGCGAAGCCGGAACGACCTACATGATCGCCGTGCCCCTGATCTTTGAGAACATGCACAGCAAGATCTGGAAGAAGGCCGAAAAGGAAGGCAAGGCCGAGGCCATGAGAGCCCTCGTCAGGATGATAAGGAATGTCTCGAAGATAGGCTTGATCGACAAGAAGCTGGCCAAGCGCACCGCCAAGATGTTCAAAGCGGTCCACGAAGCCTTCGGCGGCAAGCTCCAGCTCATGATAGCGGGAGCCGCGGCCATAGACCCCGACGTGATCAGCGATTTCAACGCCATGGGTTTCCGCAT
>JAFRWQ010000153.1 GCA_017437925.1 Bacillota bacterium | reverse complement strand
GATGAACAAGCATCTCAGGACCCAAAAGCTTGAATTCTTTCCCCTTTGCATCATGCCGGCGTCAATCGCGGTCGGGCCCAATAACCCGCTGTTCTCAAAGGAGGACGGGACTGTAACTCCTTCGGAGCTCAATCCCTTTCCCACGATCGTTTTCGATTATACGATGTACAACCCAAACATCGCGATCCATAAAATGATTAAAGACCTTGAGGTCAATAACATTTTTTCCGTGGCCTCTTTCGCTTCGCTTAGAGATATTCTTTTGACAACAGATGCGTATTTCCTAGCATGCGGGAGCTCCAAACCCGATAGTAAAAGACTGCATGATTTCACCGGCTGCCGTGTACTTGAATTAAAGGATTGCGATATAACAGGTCATATAGGTTATATCAAGCAATCCGATCAGAATCTTTCCTCATACGGAAGAGAATACATCGACATAATCACTGATTATCTCCAAACTGAATAGCAGAGTCTTTTGTTTTAGATAACAAGCATGCAGATATGTTTTTTTAAAGTGTTGAAATAAAAAACGCATTCAACTGATTGCGAAATCGATTAATTAAATAGACCACGAGATCGTTTTCGAATAGCGCAGACCTAATGATCTCAAGAAAAAGCAGGCCCTAAGGGCCTGCTTTTATGCTGTGCGTTTTTGGTATTTATCAGTAGAACGTCGCCACCGTCTGCTCCGGTTCTTCGGCATTCTCCAGCTTTTGGACTCTCAGCACCGGGCCTGTCTTCTTGCCGTAGGCCTGGTGTTTTTGAATGTTGATGGAGGCGGTGACCCAGACCCAGCTGCCCTTCGGGGGACGGGGTCCGTTCCATTCGCAGACCAGGCCCGCCATCTGGATGTCTTCCACGCAGCAGGTCATGACCTCGCGGCCTATGATGAAGCCTCCTCCGAAGAGACCCACGGCGCTGCCGGTGATGCCCTTGACTCTTACCACCTTGTCCTGATATTTGTCCATCTCCTCGCCCATGTCCCTGTACCAGAGGGCATAGTCCCTGTCCTCGATTTGGATAATGGGAGCGTCCAGGTCGAAAGGAAGCGGGTCTTCGATGTCGTCGAGCTCCGCTTCGCCGTCGGGCCATTCGTAGACGATGTCGGCCCTTCTTGTGCAGCCTCTCACTATCTTGTGCAGCTCCATCTTGTCGATGTCGGAGCTGAAGCGGTTGAAGACCACGCAGTCGGCGGTGTTCAGCTTGTCGTAGACCAGCTGGCGCATGTTGGTGTTGTAGGAGACGAAGGTAGCGCTGTCGTAAAAGCTGAACTCCTGATATACGGTCCAGTTCTCGGGCATGGCGTTGAAGATGGTGGACATCATCCACATGCCGTTGTACTCGATCATGACCCTCTCGGCCCCCGATTTGACCAGGAGCATCTGCAGGTTCACCGGGTTCAGCAGCTCCTCGTCGTCTATGACCTCGACGGTGATATCGCCGCGGAGGACGTCAAGATCCAGCTCGACCTCGCCCTCTTCGCAGAGCAGGACCAGGGTCGGTTCGCCGGCGTTGAAGCGGGGATCGGCCAGGGTGTCCTGTATGAAAGTCGTCTTGCCGCTCTCGAGAAAGCCTGTGAAAAGGTATACGGGAACTTCAGCCGCAAGTTCTTCTGCCATCTTTTATACTCCGAAAAGTTCTCTGACCGCGTCTTCCTTGAGCTCGGCGCCTATGACGCAGAGCAGGCCGGTGGTGGCGGCGGCGCCTTCTCTGACTTCTTCCTCTTCGGGAGTGAAGTCGAAATGGAGCCACTTACCGTCCTCGGACGCTACGATGCCCTTTGCGCGGAGGACCAGGCCGAAGCGCTCGCTGTCGTTGAGGGCCTTGAGGCAATCCATGAGGCCGGCCCTGGTGAAGCGCTTTGCGGTCTCGCAGCACCAGCTGGTGAAGACTTCGTCGGCGTCGTGCTCGCCGTGGTGATGGTGATGATGGTGGTGGTG
>JAFRWQ010000152.1 GCA_017437925.1 Bacillota bacterium | reverse complement strand
GGATATTCATCCGCTCTTTGCGGTTATCACCGCTCAGTCGCGGTGAATATCTCTGCAAAAGTCTTCTCCTCGCACTAAGCTCTTCGGCGTAGTTCGTCCGCCTCAGTCGCTGAGTGCCGCGACCCGCGATGGTCCCCTCACGCGGCAGACATCGCCCGGACGTCTGCTCACGATCCAGAAGCGGAGGGGTGACGCGAGGCGGGGCATCCCCGCCCGAGGACTTTAGACCGCAGGGTGGGGAGACCGAGCGGCAGGACCCCGGAGCGATAGAAAGCCTGAAAGCATACCGGTCGTGTCCGCCGCATCGGGGACACGCTTCCGCTCAGCGCGGGATCCTCGAGCGGGCCCCGCTCAAGGATCCCAAAGCACTGTAAACAAGTTATTTCAGGGAGCCTGCTCCATAAAGGAGCGGGTTCCTTGTATTTTTGCCGCGGTTATGATAGAATACCATGATACTTTTTTTGTATCTGTGTTTGCGTTGCAATAATATACGAATTACAGACAAGGAGAGCAAAAATGAGGATCGCTGTAGACGCCATGGGCGGCGACAATGCCCCCTTTGAGATAGTTAAGGGCTGCGTGCAGGCCTGCGACAGGGTAGACGACCAGATCATACTGGTTGGTAAAGAAGCCCTCATCCAGGCAGAGCTTGACAAGTACGAAGGACAGTACGCCCCGGGCCACATCGTGGTGCAGAACGCCGACGACGTGATCCACAGCGACGAGAGCCCCGTCCAGGCAGTGAGAAAAAAGACCGGCTCCTCCATGGTGGTCGCCATGGACATGGTCAAGCGCGGGGAGGCCGACGCGGTGCTTTCCGCCGGCAATACCGGAGCCCTGATGGTCGCGGGACTTCTGCGCCTGGGCAGGATACCCGGAGTTGAGCGTCCCGCCATAGTCTCTCCCTTCCCCCATATAGACGGCAGCGGCTTCTCCCTCCTCACCGACGCGGGAGCCAACGCCGAATGCTGGGCCTCGAACCTGCTGTGCTTCGCCAAGATGGGAAGCATATACATGACCGCGGCTTTTAAGAAAGAGAACCCCACCGTGGGCCTCATCAACATAGGGACCGAAGAGAACAAGGGCACCGAGATGCTCAAGGAAGCATATAAGCTCCTCAAGGATTCCGACCTCAACTTCGTAGGCAACGTGGAGGCAAGAGAGCTGAGCTCCGGGGCCGCCGACGTCATGGTCTGCGACGGGTTCACCGGAAACATAGTCCTTAAGCTGGCCGAGGGGGTCGCCCTCGACATAATGAAGACCGTGAAGCAGACCGTCAGCGAAGGCGCTGTATCCAAGGTCGGAGGCCTGCTCCTCAAGGGCAAGCTGAGGGGCCTCAAGTCGAGACTCGACTACTCGGTATACGGCGGAGCTCCCATACTGGGCCTCAAGGGCGCCGTGTTCAAGATGCACGGCTCCTCCAAGGCTTTCGCGGTGGAGAACGCCCTGGTCAGGGCTTCGGCCGCCATCTCCGCGGGCTTTATAGATACCATCGCCGAGGCGATGAAGGAACCTGCGCAGGAGTGATCAAGGAACAGGGATTTGAACAGCGACGTAAGAGAACTTGAAAAGATAATAGGCTATGAATTCAAAGACGCGGGGCTCCTGGAGCAGGCGGTGACCCACAGCTCCAGGGCCAACGAGCTGACCGGCCGTCCCTCCGACGGCAACGAGAGGCTTGAGTTTTTGGGCGACGCTGTCCTCGAGGAGATCATGAGCACCAGGCTTTTCAAAAGCCTTCCCGGCTGGAGCGAGGGCAGGCTGTCCAAGCTTCGGGCGGCCATAGTCTGCGAAAAGTCTCTCTCGGACGCCGCCAAGGCTTTGAATATCAACGATTTCATAAGGCTGGGCAGGGGCGAGGAGCTGACCGGGGGCCGGGACAGGGATTCCATAGTCTCCGACTGCCTTGAGGCGATATTCGGCGCCGTCTTTTTGGACGGGGGCCACGGGGCCGCCTGCCGGGTGATAGACCGCATACTCTCTTCCACCGTGGAGAAGGGCATGGAGGGAAAGCTGGCCAAGGACGCCAAGTCGGAGCTGCAGGAGCTGCTCCAGGCAAGGGGCGTAAAGGGCTGCGACATAGAATATGTGATAGTGGGCGAATCGGGTCCCGATCACGACAAGCTCTTTGAGGCTGCCGTACTGGCGGCGGGCCAAGAGCTGGGAAGAGGCTGCGGAAGAAGCAAGCAGAGCGCCCAGGCGGCTGCGGCCGCTGCGGCCCTTAAGGGCGAGAGCTGCGCTCACAGAGGTAAGTAATGTATTTCAAGCGGATGGAGCTTAACGGGTTCAAATCCTTCGCGGACCCGGTGACAATAGAATTCACCGACGGGATCACCTGCATAGTGGGTCCCAACGGCAGCGGAAAGAGCAACATCTCCGACGCCATTCGCTGGGTTTTGGGCGAACAGAGCCCCAAGTCCCTGCGCGGAGGCAAGATGGAGGACGTGATCTTCGCAGGTACCCAGAGCCGCAGGGCCAAGGGCATGGCCGAGGTCACCCTGGTCATCGACAACAGCGAGAGGACCCTTCCCATAGACTTCGCCGAGGTCGGCATAACCCGCCGCATGTACCGCTCCGGCGAGAGCGAGTACATGATCAACCGGGTCCCCTGCAGGCTGAGAGACATCAGGGAACTGATAATGGACACCGGCATAGGGGTGGAGGGCTATTCCATCATAGGCCAGGGCAAGATCGCGGACATAGTCAGCAACCGCATGGACAGCCGCCGCGAGATCTTCGAGGAAGCCGCCGGCATCGTCAAGTACCGCAGCAAGAAGGCCGAGACCGAAAAGAGCCTGGCCAACGCCCGCATCAATCTGGACAGGGTAAACGACATAGTCCTGGAGATCGAGGGCCGCATAGACGGTCTCGCCGAGGAGAGCAGGAAGGCTGCCGAATATCTTGAGCTCAAGGACAAGTACAAGAGCGTCGAGATCAACGTGCTGCTCAAGAACATAGAGACGGCCGACAGCAGGAGCGAGGCCGTAAAGACTCAGCTCTCGGAGATAGAGTCCGCCATAGAAGCTCTCGAGGGTGAAAAGGGCGAGCTGGACAAAAGATCCGCCGGCTTCAGAGCGGAGAGCAGGGAGCTTGAAGAAGAGCTCTCCGCCTTAAGGACCGCTTTAAGCGAAAAGAGCGACGAGATAAGGGAGATCGTAAGCAGAAGGGAGCTCAACGCCCAGAGGCTGGAGAACCTTGAAAAGGAAGCCTCAAGGCTTGAGCTTGAGATCTCCGCCATAGACGAGAAGCTGGCCAAGCAGGACCAGCTGTCCCGCATAGTGGGCGAAAGAAGAAAGACCGCGGAAGACGAGCGGGACAGGGCTTTAGAAGACCTCAGGCTTAAGGAAGAAGAGGACGCGAAGGCCCAGGCAGCTTTCAGAGAAGCTTCTCAGAAGGCCTCCCATGCAAGGGACCTGGTCTTTTCCATCGCTTCAGAGATATCGGGCTTCAAAGCTGAGGCCTTAAGCGCCGAGAACCTCAAGGAAAGCCTTGAAAGGCGCAGGGAGAGGCTCAGGGAAGACCAGAAGGACAGGAGCGGCGAAGCCGCGGCCCTGCGCTCTTCCATCAAAGAAGCTTCGGAAAAGCTCAAAGAAGCCGAAGAAGGCGAGAACAAACTGAAAAAGGACCTGCTCGACAGGCAGGACGTCATAAACAGGACCAGGACCGAGGAATCCAGGGCCGTCAAGGCCGCCGAAGACTTAAGGATCGCGGCCGGAAGGCTCTCCGCAAGAGAAAAGCTCCTGGAAGAGCTGGAAAGCTCCTACGAGGGCTACGGCAGCGGGGTCCGCTTCCTGATGGAAAGAAAGCTGCCCGGAATGATCGGCGTCCTCGGCGAACTGCTCACCGTGCCCAAGGGTTGGGAGCTTGCCGTGGAGACCGTGCTGGGGGCCAAGATGCAGGATATCGTCTGCAGGGACGACGAGGCCGCCAAGGACGCCATAGACCTGCTCAAGATGAGAAGGGCGGGAAGGCTCACCTTCCTTCCCGTAAAGACCCTGAGGGTCCCCAAGGCCGCCGACGTCGGCGCGGTGCAGGGCATGAAGGGCTTTTTGGGCCTGGCTTCGGAGAGGGTCCGCTGCCGCGGAGGCTATCAGAACATAGTCGATTACATGCTGGGAAGGGTCGTCATCTGCGAGAGCCTTGACGACGCCCTGGTCATGTCGAAGAAGAACGACGCGGGGCTGCGCTTCGTGACCCTGGAGGGCGAGATAATCAACGCCGCTGGAGCGATCACCGGCGGAAGCTTCAAGAACAACACGTCCAACATACTCATAAGGCGGGCCGAAAGGGACGCGCTTAAAAAAGAGCTTAAGGAGAACGCCAAAGGCATAGAAGAGGCTGAAAAGGCCCTGAAAAAGGCCGAGGCCGAAAGGGAAGAGGCTATTAAGAACAGGGACGCCATCTCGGCCCTGCTATCCGAGAAGCAGACCGAAAAGGCCCTTGACGCCAGGGAGCTGGCGAGCCTTAAGCAGCAGCTTTCCGACGCCGAAGGCTCGGACTCCGTAAGGCGCAGGGAGCTCGAAGAGCTTGAAAAAGAGCTGGTGAGAAACGCCGAGGCCAAAGAGCTGGTCAGCGGAAAGCTTCAGCTGGCCGAAAAGAGGTCCCTGGAAGCCGAGCAGGCCCTGGCCGCGGCATCCGAAGAGCTGAGCGGCCTTCAGAGCGGGGCCGACAGGGCAAGGGACGCCTTGAGCGCAGCCAGGCTCGAGGAGAGCTCCGCCGCCTTAAGGCTTCAAAACGCGGCCGACAGGCAGGCTTCCATAGAAGACGCAATGGGAGAATTAAGAGCCGACCGCAGCCTTAAGGAAAACGAGCTGGACAGGGACAGGCTGGTGATCTCCCAGACCGACGTGTTCAGCGAGGGGGCGAAGAAAGCCCTCGAAGAAAAAGAGGCCGAAAAGAAGTCCATCGAAGACAAGCTGGCCGCCGCCGAAGAAAAGAGAAAGACGCTGCTTAAAGGCAGCGACGAGGCCGAGGACGAGAGAAGGGAGCTCGACAGCAGGCTCTACGACGCCCAGATGGACAAGCACGAGGCCGGTTTAAGGCTTGCCCGCTTCGAAGCCCAGACCGACGCATATAAGGAGAAGCTCTTCGAGGAATTCTCCCTCTCTTACGCCCAAGCCTACGAGCTGGCAGACCCCGATTTCGTCATGAGCAGGGGAGTCAGGGAGTCCAGGGAGTACAAAGACCGCATAAAGGAGCTGGGCGAGGTCAGCGTCAAGGCTATAGAAGAATACAAGGAGGTCAAGGAACGCTACGACTTCCTCTCGGCCCAGAAAGCCGATCTTGTGAGGGCTATTGACGAGCTCAACACCGTCATAAACGACACCGACGCCCTCATCAAAGCCCGCTTCAAAGCCAGCTTCGACAGTGTGGTGGACAACTTCGAGATCTGCTTCAAGGAGCTCTTCAAGGGCGGGAACGCCAGGCTCGGCCTGGAGGATCCGGAGCATCCCATGGAGAGCGCCATAGAGATCGAAGCCCAGCCTCCCGGGAAGAAGCTGCAGAACATAAACCTCCTCTCCGGAGGAGAAAAGACCATGACGGCCATAGCCCTCATGTTCGCCGTCCTCAAGTCCAAACCCACCCCCTTCTGCATACTTGACGAGGTGGAGGCGGCCCTGGACGACAACAACATCGAATGCTTCGCCGCGTATCTGAGAAAATTCACCGACACCCAGTTCGCCCTGGTGACCCACCAGAAGGCGACCATGGAGCACGCCGACGTGATGTACGGGGTCACCATGCCCGAGCACGGCGTATCCAAGGTGCTGTCCTTAAGAGTAGGGGACGATTTCCCCGTGTAGACCGGCTTTAAGGCGGAAACGGCAGACCGAATGGCAGAAAAGAAAAGATCCTTCTTCGGAAGGCTCGCGCAGAAAATAGAGGACGTCCTGACCTTCAGGACCACCCCCGACGAGGAGACCATAGACGAACTTGAAGAAGTCCTAATCTCCTCGGACATAGGCATGCAGACCACCATGGATATCACCGAGGAGCTGAGAGCCCGCATAAGAGCCCAGTACCTCAACACCGGCGAGGAGCTCAAAGACGCCCTCAAAGATATCATAACCGGCATGCTTGACAAGAAGGAGAGGCTGGCCCTCTCGGACGAGACCCCCCTCATCATCATGATCATAGGGGTCAACGGAGTGGGCAAGACCACCACCATCGCCAAGCTGGCATACCGCTTCAAAAATGAAGGAAAGTCGGTGCTGCTCATAGCCGCCGACACCTTCAGGGCTGCCGCGGCCGAGCAGATCTCGGTCTGTGGCGAGTGGCTGGGAGTGCCCGTCATAAAGCACAAGGAAGGCGCCGATCCCTCCGCCGTCATCTTTGACGGACTGGCGGCAGC